>JAIOSX010000017.1 GCA_021107345.1 Candidatus Aegiribacteria sp. | reverse complement strand
TGAAGAGAATCTGATTATCCCGGGCATAGATACAGTTGCATATCTCCGACAGTACGAGATCATCCGCGGACAGCAGGGGCTTTCTATTCCGAGCCCGAATATCAACTCTCAGCTTCTTGAGTTCGCGCCGTTCCCTGAGTTCCCGATCACCTGAGATAAGAACCCTGAGGGAATCAGCCTTTCTGAGCCTTCCGACAATGAGTTTCTCCAGGAAGAGAAGGAATTTTGTTCCCGGAATGGGTTTCTTTCTGAGAAATGCAACAAAGGACTTCCGGGAAAGCTTCAATAGGGTACCGGTAGTGTTTGATGTGACGCTTGCTGATCGCTCCTCCCCGCCAAGGAAAGCCATTTCTCCGAAAACATCTCCATCTCCAAGTGAATCCAGTATTCGGCCTCCCCCTTTGTCATCAGTGACTACGAACTGGCCGGATTCAACAATGAAAAGATCTGTTCCGGGATCACCCTGTTTGACAAGTACATCTGATTCATGCACTTTTATGATATTGAAAAGCTCCCTGACACCACTTTCGGAGAAAATGTCATCTGTATTAAAGAGACTGCTTTTTTTCATGGAAACCTCTTAATCGTCAGAACAAAACCATCTGTCAAACAGTATGGCAATTCGCGGACAAAGCATGAAATTAATATCGTAATTCCATATCCGCAGCATTCCTCATCCAGAAAACAATACCTAGAATAACCCGGTCATGTCAAATCATATTTGTATCATAAGAACTCAGGAACGGTTTTCAAACAGAATGAATACAGTTATCACGGAATCATAAAGCATAAAAGATAAATATCTGATATTCATAGAATGCATCTGTTTTTTTATGCACGATTATCAGCCGTCCGCCCACGTTTCTCGGGTCCATTCGAACCGCTCCCTCATGTTCTCCTGCCCGAGAAGCTCCAGAGCTGCATATTCTCCCATTTCGAGGGAGTGATCCATATTATTGTACCTGAACAGACCCTGACGACCGCTGGTAACTGAACAATCCAGCTTATCTAGGGCCTCCAGCACAGCGTATACGTTTTCCGCGTAATCCAATGAGTAAACCGGGTAAGCGTGAGTTCTCTTTATGAGCATGCTTCCCGCAACATCATTACGGAGGAACAGCCCCAGCTCAGTACCTCCTGCAACTGCTGATTCCAACAAGTCTATTTCTCCCGACCAGATATCGTCCTCTTCCGTGCATGTGAATTCGAACACCAGCTGAGAATTGTGTTCAGCCATTTCAGGATCGAAGTTTCCGGGAATTGAGATCCTGTTGAACAGGTACTTATTTTCAGGAATGTATATCCAATGATCATTCGCCATTACTCTGGTCTTCAGCTGAAGTACCAGAAACAAAACGGCTCGATAATTCAGCTTTTCCGAACAATGATGTATTCCCTCGGGTACAATACTACCGACCAATCTAACGTATTCGGTTACTGGTATTGTGCTTACAATGCCATCAACTTCAATAACCTTCCCGTTGACAGATATACCATAACCACCTTCCGGAAGTTGTTGAATGGAATCAGGGCTGGAGGAGTACATGAAAGTCGCCCCCCTGGCTGATACTCTCCCTGCAAGTGCATCGGAGATCCTCCCGATTCCGCCTATTGGATAATAAAATTTACTTACAAGGCTTCTGGCTGAATATTTCAGAGGAGACATGGTAGCCTTGACCAAATCTGTCAATCTCGGCACAGTGATCCTCTGACTTGCCCAGTCAGCGGAGAGTTCATCCGCCGGGCAACCCCAGATCTTTTCTGTGTATGGACCGAAATAGAGGTCATACAGCTTTTTTCCGAACCTGCTTATCACCCATCCTCTGAAGGATCGTTCTTCCCCGGAAGCAAAAAGGCTCTTCAATCGTTCTGCGAAATAGCTCAGTATAAAACCTGCAGATCTATGCAGAGGCATTTTTTTCAGCACATCACCGAAGACGAGGGGATAACTGAAATAGCGGTCAAGAAGACGAATTCTGCTAAGTCTCTGAAGTTCCAGGAGTTCACCCGGCAGAAGTTCTTCAACAAACTGGAGTATCCGGGAATTCTCAGTATGAAAACGGTGAGGTCCAAGATCAAAGAAAAATCCGCTCTGCTGAAATGTGATGGCCAGACCTCCAGGTTTCGCCTCTTTTTCGATGATCAGGACATTAAGGCCTTTTTCAGATAGAATGTCCGCTGCCCTCAAGCCGGCAAGACCTGCCCCCAGAACCGCTATCTTTCCATGTTCTCCGTTTTTTATATTCACAGCGGTTTTCCTTTGATTGAATTCTTAATAATACGGTTTCACTGTCCCGGACACTGAAGATGAAGTTCACATGTATTGTTACAGCAGATCTGTCCTATAAGCAATATTGAATATCTCGAAATATCCAGACCAGGTCATAATGCATATGAATGGAATTATAGGCATTTTCGATACAGACGGTTAGATTTTCCTATTCAATTTGCTCTGCTTATCAGGAAGACAAGAGTGCAATAAACAGGGACGGAGGTAATCAGTATTGTAATTAACTCCGTCCCTGACCTCGTTCCTTAGCAGACCTAATCTGCAATGCCTATGAGATAGACTTTCTGGTACAAATCCGGGTCAGAATCATAAGCCAGAATCCCCATATCGCAGACCTCGAACCTCCATGAGCGGCTCTTGGGTCCCACTCCTGGCAGCACTACGTTCCCGACGAGTTCACCTTCGGGAGACCATACATCGAAGAAGGGTTCATCCTCCGCCCCCCTTCTCGCCCAGAGGTTGCCGTCCTGGCTTATCTCCAGGTCAGTCACGGGAAGTCTGTGAGTTATCGGATCGGTGAGCTGGACGTTATACTCGGGCTCTCCTCCCTCCAGACTCGAAAGCCTCAGGCGAACAAATTCCTCTTCTATACGAATCTCCTCCTCTGTCAGGGGAATCGTTTCGACGTCGAGTTCCAGATCAGTAAGCTGTTCTCCATCCAGGGTAAACCTCTTTATCCGATAGTCGGTGCCGGAGTTCGGAGCAATGTACACGATTCCGTTCTGTGTATCCACAGCCAATGATACTGCGAGAAGGTACTTCTGAGCCAGGTCAGCGAGAATGGAGAAATCCAGATCCATCTCCACCCTCCAGTAGGTAATCTCGGGCTCGGCTGACATCTCGAAAAGACCGATGAAAACCGCTACGACCGGAGCAGCTCCGTCCTCGAAGACGAACTCGCTCTTCATGGAAATGAAGATGCTATCGTTCACTATCTCCGGGTAAAGGTGTACATTGCTGGAAATTTCCATACCAATACCCTGATATTCCTCCTCGGAGGAGTATACCTGGAGTCCATTTCGCCATGGGTCCAGAGCACCCATCCTGCCGTCAGGGAAGAGGAAGAGACATAATGGATTATGCATTTCACCGGGTCCGCTTCCCCTGCCCCCGACTCTCCTCAGATATACGCCATCCGGGGTGTAGAGCCTGATGTCCGCGCTGATACGGTCAAGGATAGCAATATTGCCGTCCGGAGTGTACCCCAAACCCTCGATTGAACCGAAAATGTAGCAGGAGTCACCCAGCTCAACACCAATGGAATCCAGCAGGACCATGGTGGTCTGTGTTGTTTCAACATGGTGGTTGAGTCCGGTCTCCTCACCGCCACCCGAACCGCAAGATACAACTATAAGGGACATGGCTCCACATAATATGATGATACAGTTTCTCATTTTACTTCCTGCCCACCTGCTCTCCGCCGCACACCAGGGGGTTCTGCAGCCGCTGCTTTGTTTGAGTAATGCACATACGCGTTCCTGTAATGCCCTCCACTAGGAGCCTGTCCGACAATGAAACATTGTCGGACACACTCCTAGATTGACAAATACCATGTAAGTTTAGCGTAGCAGCCGATATCAGGTGTTCCGAAACCGCCTTCCTCCCTCTCTTCGAACTGGTTCTCCACAAGAAAGTAGAACATACTGCCCGGAAGGTACTGCCAGCTGAACAACAGGTTTGCTGTAATATCGCTGCTCTCGGACTCACCTGTGAGGGAGTAATCCATGGAAAAGCGGGAATACTGAGAGAATAGCCTGAGATTCATATCCGGATTGAACATGTATCCGGCCCTGAGTACCATGGATTTCCAGTCGGTACAGCGGTTGTCCCACTCACCAGCTGACCAGTTATAGTTCTCGGTGTCTTCGGTCATGAACACGTTACCGGATAATCTCAGATCAAAAGCCTGAGAGGGTTTCACTCTAAAACTCAGATTGTAATTCAGGAAGGTACCCTCACAACTGTACTGACCGGCTCCGATGTTCCCGCTCACGCTGACGTCATCGAACTGATTTGTACCTGCCCAGGCGTGGAAACTGGCTCTGTCACTGTAAGTGTGCCCCTCCGGACCCTCGTAGGGATCGAAGGTCTCACCGGAATAATCTACATCAGTTCCGAAATATGCGCCGTTCTTGAGTGTAGCATTGGCATCGATGCTGATGTTCCTTCCCACTGTTTCCCCTGTGTTCAGCTCTGCGTAGTAAGCATTTGCGCCAAAGCCGAGTCGGCTGAAAGTTTCCACCGGAAGGAAGGTCTTATGAACGTTTCCCCAGCTTTCCCAGCGTCCGGTAGCAGTAGTAAATCCTGTACCGTTAACATCGAAGTTCTCACCGATGGATTCCCATCCGGCGCTGTAGGTAAAGGTGCTCCTCACCTTATGGAGGCTGGCTCTGTATGCTTCATCAGTTTCCATATCAGTGTTGAAGGATCTTGCGACCGATGCATCCACTACATGGTTGCCGGGAATAAGCAAAGCGCCGTCCAGCGCAAAAGCCCTGTTGTAACTTTCAGAGAACCCATCCTGCTTCCAGATGTCCTTGCTCACAGCGGAAAGTCCGATGTAGCTGTATGGACCAAACTCCTTCACAGCCCTCAGTATACCGTAGTTTGCAGCCGGAACCAGAGATATGGAGTCCTCACTGATCCTTGATGTTACAGCATCAAGGAAACCAAAGTGGATTCCACCTCCCAATGAGCCGGAGAGTTTAGCGCCTCCGATAATGGGGA
>JAIOSX010000020.1 GCA_021107345.1 Candidatus Aegiribacteria sp. | reverse complement strand
TATTTCTAAACCCGCGCAAGGATCGAAGATATGGTGTCCTCTGTTATTCCGGAGGAAGCTGCAGCCTAAAAACAGCTTCATTGGAGCAGATGACCATGAAATACGCGTCGCCCCCCTGTGAAGATGCAGGCATCCTACCCAGACAAGCCTGTAATCAAGCTCAATTCCGATGCGCTTCCCGAAGCTGTACTCTCCAAACAATCCGAATCTCCAGCCGGTGAGTGTACTCCTTCCGTCCTCCGCAGGAAAGGCTACCTGGGTACCAAGCATCAGCTGCAGTGGAAAATTGTAAACAAGCTGGGTTTCTATACCCGTGTAAAGAACTGAAAAAGCGTTAAATTCCTCCGAATTCACCCTGTGATACAGAATATCGAAAACAATTGGAGAAGGAGTTCTGAACAACACTCCCGTCATGTATCCAGGACTGTTTTCTAATCCGAACAAACCTAACCTCACATTCAGCGCCACAGGATTACCACTTCCTCCAAGGAACGCCCTGACACCTCCCTTTTCAGCTGGATTGGAATTGTAACTGACATTGACGGATGCAATGATCCTGATGATGTCCCATGAATCGGAACAGCCGGTCAGGAAACATCCTGTTGTATCCTTCGATTCGTAATAGGGATCAAGGAAGGAATCATCATCCGTATCCTTATCTCTGTCAGTTTCCTCATCATCATTATGGATCTCAACCTCCCCGGTATCCTGCAGGGGAGGGTTATCCTCCTCTCCTGCACATATACCGGGCAAGAGAGCTACCGCAGCGCTCATCAGCAAAATATAAAGTACCATATTATCAGAGATCGCTCGAATCACGCGACTGTTCCGCATCCTTCTCAAGGGTAGCGTAACCGAATCTTATCCCTTCCGCCGGGTCGAATCCCAGTTTATCAACGGCCTTCATCACAGCTTCCTCCGATTGAGCCTCGATCTCAATGAATCTGCCGAACCACAGCTCATCCATGCATATCAGGGCATCACCGATCCTGCATTCTCGTCTTGTTTTCTCGTACCTGTATACTACACCGTAACCCAGAAGCCCGAAAAGCTTCAGCGCGTCCTCCTGGGAACATTCAAGAACCGCTTCCTGCTCATGCCGCACTTTAAGAGCAGTTGCCGGAAGAGGTCTCTTTACCGTTACAAGTGTACCCCTGTCGCAGTTTCTGAGACGAAAAAGAGTATTCATCTTTCCCAGGGGGCCTCCCATAAGATCAAGAATAAGATTATCCTCTTTAACTGGATCTCCCGGTTCAACTCCAGCGTTTTTCAGACGCTGCTCAACATCATGAAAGTCATCAACTCTGAACTTCAGTTCCATTTCAAGCAATGTTACGTCCCTTTCGGTTATAATACTGATTGACCTTTGTACTATGATAACTTAAATTCCACCGTTGCGGAGGACTAGTCTAATTGGTAAGGCAGCGGATTTGAAATCCGCCGGGTTTAATCCCTTCGGGGTTCGAGTCCCCGGTCCTCCGCCAGAGCAAAAGGGGCCGGGCGTCACTTATGGTCACTTGCAGATGTAAGTGACCATAAGTAACGCCCGGCCCCAAAAAAAGAAGCCCCTTGCGGGGCTCCTTTCAATTATTCTGAAGATACTGTCTAGAACATTGCTCCGCTGGTGACCACCCAGCTACCGTTCTCAAGTATGAGATCAACATCTTGCTCATCGGTCTCGCCCATGAAAGATACTTCCATGGTTACAACTGCGGTTTCTCCGTCAATTTCACAATTCTTGATCTCGTATTCAATAGTGGACATCATGGTGAGCATGCCCTCTACCATCTCTTTTTCTTCATCCGACATCTCAGTTATTTCTGACCGATCACTTTCCGGCAGATACTGCGCCATGGCATCAATATCCCCGGATTTCATGGCATTGAACATACCATTAACAGCATCTTCTGGGCTGCTGGCGCCACCGCCACCGCCGCATGCCATAACAACAAGACCGACAAAACCAAGAACACCAAGAATCTTTCGCATTTTAACCTCCACATTAATGTATCAGAAATTTAACAGATTCCGTGAGAATGGAAAATGAAAACCCTGAAGACCCGATTCGAATAACGAATACTACAACTTACCAGGCTCCAAAGTCAACAGGGATTCGCATATGCTTTTCTCATGATGATGATGCTGGTACAGAATAATTAAAAGAGCTGCTCAAGAAGCGGAGAACCGGTGATCTTCCATGATGATTCCTCCCACACGAACCGGAGTGAAAGGGAATACCCGGAATACCAGGTAAACACTACCTCGGCATTTCTTCCTCTCAAGGAGGCTTCTTCTGAGATAATGTTTTCCAGAGGGGGGAGGTAAACTCCCTCCAGCATCCTCGAAACAAGGTCCTCTGAGGTCATCCATTCAAGATCCCATGTCGTCAGACCGGTATCCGATTCTCTGAGCAGGGTTTCCGCAAGACCGGGATCCTCCTCCATGAGTTCCTTCAGTTGCCGGATACTTGATTCTATCTGAATCATAACACTTTCGGACATCAGATCCAGAAACCGTTCCCCGTCACGATTCT
>JAIOSX010000238.1 GCA_021107345.1 Candidatus Aegiribacteria sp. | reverse complement strand
GCACCAGGCGCGGAGAAGTACCTCCGTGACGACCATGTACGCAGTTCAGCGCAGGGTTAACCCGTATTCCGGCCAGCTTATACATAGGAGCAGCAAGCTCAGCCAGAGAGGGATAAAGCGCAGCATCTGCCAGAAGCAGGTATTCCCCTGTTGGAGCGGTCCACACCCAGGGAAGCTGCGATGCATACAGCACATCAAGTAAATCTTCAGGAGGTGACTGCCACTCAATTACCGACTCCATACCAGCATCGGACGCCACTGCACCCGGTACTAAAATAAAAGCACCCAAAGTGATTGTAAGCAAACCTGTTAATGTCATGAAGCTTCTTTTCACTGCTGACCTCCATATTCCAGTGCTGACTCGATTTCCGGTAATTTTCCTCCTGTCTGAAACTGACCATACTGCCCGAATCTCTCCAACGTCAACATGACAAAAGAAAACTATACTCATGCAACTCCAGTGACCTTTAAAAATCCTCTGCTGAATTTGAAAGAGTATGAGAATCGATCTCTCCCTCTTCACCGATTACACAGGGAATTATCAGTTCGTGCAACCGCTGATACGTTTCCGTCATTTCCTCTGGCTCAAAAGGAGCGGGCCTTGAATATTAGCATACTTAATAGAACGGGTCAGGTCTGAGAGACCTGATATTGTCCTGAGACTGTTCAGCCCTCTTTCACTCTATCAAGTACTTCCCTGATCTTACGGGTCAGTGATACTGCCGTAAACGGTTTCTCAATAAAATCGATTCCGGGTTCAAGCACACCATGGTGCTGGATGGCGTTGTCCGTGTATCCGGACATGAATAGAACTTCTATATCCGGGAATGATGTCTTGATTCTATCGACCAGCTCTCTTCCATTCATGCCGGGCATAATAACGTCAGAAAGTACAAGGTCGATACTGTTTTTGTTTTCACCGCAGATTCGAAGGGCTTCGCTTCCGTCGCCCGCCTCCAGAATCGTGTAACCGCTATCTTCCAATATTGCAATAACAACAGAGCGGACAGCGGTGTCGTCTTCGATCAAGAGAATTGTTTCATCTCCATCGAGTGTTGTATGCTGTTCTTCAATTTTGCTTTCCCCGTAACATTCACCTTCTACACGGGGCAGGTAGATCTTGAATACCGTTCCTTCACCGGGTTCACTGTAAACAAAAACCGAACCGCCGCTTTGCCTGATGATTCCATAGACTGTAGACAACCCCAGACCGGTACCTTTACCAAGTGCCTTAGTCGTGTAGAAAGGATCAAATATCTGTGATCGGGTTTCCTCATCCATTCCGCATCCGGAGTCAGTTATGGCCAGCATAACATAGGAACCAGGTTCAACATCAACGTGCAGGGCCGTGTATTCCGCCTCAAGCTCGATATTGAGCGTTTCCAGAGTAAGTTTTCCACCTTTTGGCATAGCGTCCCTGGCGTTGATGGCCAGATTCATGATGACCTGTTCCATCTGACCTCTATCGGTATTTACTCTGCCCAGATCCGGCCCGGGAACAAAAATTAGATCGATATCCTCCCCGATAAGCCTTTTGAGCATTTCCTCCGTTCCACTTACAACCGCGTTCAAATTCAGTATTTCTGGTTTAAGTATCTGTTTCCGGCTGAAGGCAAGGAGCTGGTGCGTAAGTTCAGCAGAACGCTCGGTAGCCGTAAGAATTTCTGTCAGGTGAGGATGGAGCGGCTGATCCGAATCTATCTGCTCCAATGCCATCTCACAATGTCCGAGTATTACACTCAAAATGTTGTTGAAGTCATGAGCGATACCGCCCGCAAGACGACCTATCCCCTCCATTTTCTGGGATTGGCGGAACTGCTCTTCGAGTTTCGCCTTCTCCTCCTCAATCAGTTTACGGTCGGTAATGTTCTGCACCGTTTCCAGCGCGCCGATGATGTTCCCTTTTCCATCTCGAAGTGGCGCAGCCGTGAAGTGAAACCAGTTGCCGCTTTCACCCAGGTTTGGAAAATAACCTTCAACCTCATATGCGCTTTCAATGACGGCTGATTTTTTAAAAGTACTTCCATAAACTCTCTGGATATCTTCATTTGATGCATTATCGACAACATAATCGGCCAGAACAGGTCTCTGGGTGGCATAAAAAGGTTTATATGTTTCCCTGCTGCCTATCATCTCAGTTGCGGAAATCCCAAGTAGGTTTTCACATGCCCTGTTCCAATTTGTGACAACATGATCAGCGTCAATCACGAAAGTTGCGACAGAACTGCCCGCAAGGATCTCGGTAAGTTTTCTTTCGCTTTCCAGCAGAGCCTCCTTGGCCTGCGTCTGCAGTTCCTCAATTTCAATGCTGTGCAGGGCAAACGCGATGTCGTTGACAGCCTCCCTGAAAAGCGAAAGTTCCTCCTCGTTCTGTGCGAATTCCCGCGGCACGGAGACCGACACCAGACCATAAACCTTGCCATCGTGCTCCAGCCGCGCAGACACCCCCGTTCTTCCCGAATACAGACCTGTCAGCGGGCAATCCCCGCATTCCTCCAGGGGATTCTCGATCAGTAACACTCCCTTTTGTCCGAGCACTCTTTTCGCGCAATTGGTCAGCACTCCCCGTTTGAGCAGTGCGGCCATGGCATCAAAGCTCTTTCCCACGCCTGATTCGACCGTGACAATCGCTCGCTGCTCGCTGTTCAATATAGCGATCCATGAATTGGCATAACCTCTATCTTCTGTGAGTATATTGCAGGCGCTCTGAAGCAGCTGATCCCTGTCCTTTTCTTGGGTTATCAGCTGGTTGATGTTGCGGACAGAAAGAAGCACGAGATTCAGATGCCTGATTTTCTCCTGCATCTTCTTAAGATCGGCTATCTCGAGTCTCCGCTCGATTCCCTGTAAAGCCTGCGTCACCATCGCCGAGAAACGGCGCGCAAGAGTCACGTGCTTCTGTGAGAAATGAGCAGGTTCGGAATGAGTGCAGACAAACAGCGCCCTCTGCCCGGATGTATTTATGGCGAAGATCAGTGCAGACCGTGTATTTTTTCTTATAGAGTCGGGCTGAAGGCGCCATTCATGTACAAGCTCAGTGTCGTATATCGCAACAGGCTTATCCGTGAATGCACGTTTGAACACAGCCCGCGGTTGCCAGACAGTATTGATGAGGGTTGGATCCGAGCTGGAAATTGCGGTCAGGGTTCCATCACTGCTTTCGGTCAGCACGAAGGCTGTTTTGCATTCAAGCGGCTTTCGCAGGATATCGGTAAGCTTGTGGAAGATCTCATCGGGATCTACGGCAATAATGATGGCATGAAGGCCTTCCAGAAGTACTTCCAGCATTTTACGCTGCTGCTGCTCATGTTTTCTTAATTCCTCGAGTTCCAGCAAAGCCTCGCGAAGCTCCTCCGACCTGTCTATGGCTGCTCCTTACCTTCAGGACCGAAAACAAGCACTGCTATCATAAGATTCCCATGCCTGTTCTCTCCCTCTTTGAAACATCCCGTTTCACCAAGCGTGAAAGCGCACAGGAAGGGAGCCTGATTTAGAGTATCATTGAGACTCGAAACAACCTCTGGCATTCGGTCCAGAATTGAGAGCATGCATCCGGAGCAGTAGAAAATAACAGCTCCCGCAGAGGAATTCGCATCGCAAGCGGCAGCTTCCAGTGCCATTGAGGCGACTCTGCCGGCACGGGAAGCAAGGTTGTCAGCGCTGCCGGTCATCAGGACGATCTCACTGCCTTCCGGAATTTCCGCGAACAGCTGAAGCCCTCCTTCTTTCAGAGCTTCGACCGGGTAGGCCAAACGGAAAGATGGTACTCCAGCTAATCTGCTGATGGGAGTACCGAGTGGTGAAAATCCGGCTGTCGGCACTAGATTCCCCCCTTGAGGGAGAAACTCCGTGATCAGGCCATCGGTCCACTCGTTGTATACATGAGCGGCGGGGCGGCCATCGATTTCGTGTAATGTCCTTTTTGTGGCACGTGTGACCAGACCGTGGCGTACAGTAGGCTCAAAGCCGCTGTGAAAAGCATAGCCGATGTCTCCGGATGGAAAAAGAACTGCAACGGATATACCACGGCTGAACACGTTCCCTTTACCGAATTGCTGCCATTGCCCGTGCATTGCGTTGTTCGCTGAAGTTCCTCCGATGATGGGCACATTTCGCCCTATATGCTGCCCTATTGCACTAATGATCTCCTCTTCATCCCCCGGATAAGAGCTTATGATCACTGCAGTCGGTACTTCGCCTTCACGGCCTGATTGCACAAGCGCCTGCACAAGAGCATCTATTGACGCGGCAGCCGTGTCGCTTCCCGCATCAGCGATTCCTGCTCCGTAGGCACCCTCAGGATCGAGTATTCCCAGGATACCAACACCCAACTCATCGTTGGAGTGAAAACCAGTATGTGTAGCGACTCCGAAACAGGAAGTACCTCCCTGAAGAGGAACGCCCGGTGCCATCTCATGCAGGCAGTTTATAAGCACCATGTTATCGTAATCACATGAGCTATGCACCAGTATTAAATGGGGAATGCCTCCCAGCTTATCAAGCAGAGCCGAGTAGCTTTCAGAAGCAGCCAGCTTCGGGTCGGGATGGGTTGAAGCAACGGCGGCTATTTTCATGTTCCCTCCCCTTCAGGCAAACCGTAACTGTTTGCCTGAAATAAAAATACCGTAGTTAAAGTTTCGAGTCAATGCTCCTGCAAATCCGACTTGCTTCAATCCGGTGTGTCTGCATATTCAAGCAATCCTGTCGTCATATTGTTTCAGCCACGCTGAAATACTGAAGATCAACCTTCTCACAGGAGTAATTCTCGATAAAGAAAGCAGAGCGGAAAAATGGAAGAGAAATGGATGCGTGATGCTGTTCAGGGGTGTATCAATTGAACACTGCGCTCTCTGCTGCCATTCTGTTCGCGGGAGCCTTCCTCCAGGGGCTTACGGGGTTTGGGTACTCACTCTTTTCCCTTCCGCTTCTAGTTTTTCTGATGCCTGTATCATCTGCTGTGCCCATGCTGTGCCTTACCAGCATTTTCCTCAATCTCAGTGTGTTCCTAAAGGCCAGGAAGAGTCTTGATTTCAGAAGGATATTACCGCTGCTCGTTTCAGGAGTTGCCGCGCTTCCTGCAGGCATATGGCTTTTGAAAACCTCGGATGAATCGACACTCAAGATAATCATCGGCGTTATTGTAACCCTTTCTTCTGTCATCTACCTTTCCGGGTTCAGGGTGAACATTAAGAGGGAAAAGCTGGCTATGCTGCCTGTGGGCCTGCTTAGCGGACTGCTCAACGGTGCCACTACTTTCAGTGGTCCTCCCGTTATCCTCTTTTTTGCAAACCAGAAGGTGGCCAAACATCAATTCCGCGCCAGCCTTGCCGCCTACTTTCTGCTGCTGAATATCGCCGCAATTCCTGCCTTCTTTGCCGGCGGTCTTCTAACGGGAGAAGCAGTTCTTAACACACTCTTCCTTTTCCCGGCTGTTGTTCTTGGAGTACTGCTGGGAATAAGGATGGCTGATGTGGTCAGTGAGAAGAAATTCAGGTTCATAGCCCTTGTAGCTCTGGGTGTTCTGGGAATATTCTCTGTAGTTTCGAGCCTCTGACTTTTATGACTTATCTCGGTTCAAGCCGAGCTGTATTGCCAGTCCCCTCAGCAGGAATGAGGTTTCCTGCCTGAGGTCAGCGTTCCTTGAAAAGACTCTTCTAACCTGCACACCTGTAAGTCTTAGAAAAAGCAGACCCGCAAGAAGAAAACGGTGCAGAAGAAGAGGTAGCAGGCCGAAATGCTTTCGTACGAACCTGTGTTTACCCTTGTAGAACTCCAGGATGAGATCTTTCCCCCAGTACTCTATCGTAGACTGACTTCCAAAGTGAGTAACTGCAGCGGTGTGAATGAACCAGATATTCCAGTCAGCCATTTTCATCCTGTAGCACCAGTCGGTCTCTTCATGGAACATCGGGAAGCCTTCGTCCTTAAGACCGATATCCTCGATGGTCTCTCTGCGAACCAGGATGCAGGCTCCTATTATCCAGTCTGGCTGGATAGTTTCATCATGATCCCAGTATTCGAGGACCGCCCTTCGTCTCCAGCTGTTGGGCAATTTTCCCCAGGGAAGTATGTGCCGAAGCAGAAGGTATCCGGATTTCAGGAAATTCCGACATGACGGCTGAAGTGAACCGTCCCCGTTCAGAAGTTTGGGGGCGGCCAGACCTGCGTGAGGATGACTGTCCAGAAAATTCACCAGCCCGTCGATCGCGTTTTCATGACATACCGTGTCAGGGTTAAGACAGAGAAGGTACTCACCGCGGCTCACCTCTATAGCCTGATTGGTTCCTCCGGTGAACCAGTTGTTGAAATCGTTTTCTATGAAGCGTACTTCTTGATATTGTCCTCTTGCGGCATCCATGGAACCGTCCTGAGACTTATTATCAACGACTATTACTTCAAGGGGTTCTGTCTTGACTGTGTCAT
Source organism: Candidatus Aegiribacteria sp. (assembly GCA_021107345.1). The sequence continues at coordinate 8,186 of JAIOSX010000238.1, read as the reverse complement.
ATATGGATCCCAGACAGTCAGCAAGCATTTCTCCGCTGTTGTAATTGACAATGAGTATGGAGAGTTTCAGCTTTTGGGAATCATGAATTGGTTCGAGGTGCTTCTCAGTGTACTTCAACAGGGATTTCTCCGTTGTACCGCTCTCTTTTCTCAGTGATTTTCTGGAAGAGAGCCTGGTGCCTTCTCCGTGTTCCTGAGTTTTCAAGGATGGTAAAACCTATTTTTTCGGCCGCTTCAACAGTTGCTTTGAAACTGTTTTCTGATACATGGCCTCCCGGCTCAACTATCAGAAGCTTCCCGCCATCCTTAATAATGCTGTAAAGCTCGTCTAAAAAAGAAGCAACGTCCGGTACTTCATGAACAACGGCTAAAGCAAGAACTAAATCCGCAGCATTGGCCAGATCGCCTGCGTTAAGACTGTCACGCCTGCAGACTCTTGCCTCAATGCTGTTGAGAAGGTTTTTCTTTTTTGCCTTCCTGTAGAGCGCCTGGACCATTTTTTCCTGAAGATCTATACATATGACCCTGCCTTCGGGCCCCACCATTTCAGCTGCCGGGATGCTGAAGAAACCCATGGCGCAGCCCACATCGATAACTGTCATTCCCCTGCTAATATAGGGTGACAATTTTTTTGCAGGATTATCAAACATCTTCCGCAGGGGACTTGCAAGAAGGTAACCCACCCATACGGGGCATACATGATCTGCCAAAATCTACCTTCCGTTCAGTTTCGAATATCGAATCAGAGAATCATCAGGTCATGCGGGTCATCCGGATTGACTTTAACCGTGATTGTCTTTCCGAGCTGGTACTGCGCCAGGGCAGTGAGGGGGATGACCTGTTTGTGTACCACTTCACATGGGGGGTGAACAGGAGAATCTACATGAAGCCTGAAACGAATTTTCGGCTGATTGTTTATGTAGGTTCCGGTTTCACCGATTTCGAGAATCTCAGCACGGGCATCGAACCAGGCCTTCTCAATATAATCCCGCCTTCTGTTTGAAAGCTGCACCCAGGCAAGTATACCAAGATTGCTCAGAAGGAATATTCCCGCCATCCCCCAGAAGAAAATATTCAGCGGATGGCCGTCGTCTGTTTCAGCTTTTGGAGACACAAGAAAACCAGCTACTATAAACCCTGCGATAATCAGGGCAAATATGCCGAATACGCTCCAGTTGATTCCTCTTCTCATTCCCATGAGGGGATTATATCTCCCATTCGCGATTGGAGCAAGAAATGGGCGGGTAGTATGTCCCGATTACTATCCTCTCAGTTACTGTCAGGAATGAAAAGCTGCACATCGAATTTCATACTGTCGATATATGAGCTGTCCCCCGTAACATCCCCCCTTACAAGATCCATTACGGTCAACACGCCGCGCTCGCGATAAATCCCGTCATGAACGGCAGCAGCAGCCTCCACAGCTTCAGGGCTTTCGGGCCAGAGAATGGCAGAGAGTGATTCAAATGCGATATCATAGGTCTCTTTATCGATTACGAAAAAGAATCTGCGTTCTTCACCGGGAGCATTTACGGAACCGTTATTGGGACCGCTGCCATCTTCATTGAAAAAATGCCATGCGTACAACTGCAGCTCATTGATCCCTCTGTACGGCGGAGTTACAATCGAGCAGAAATTGTCAGATGGAAATGCGGGGTCAAATATCCTGACAGCCCAGCCCTCCGGCCCGTAAGTAATAAATTGCAGGGTGAATATCAGCCCCCCCGGCAACTCATACTGAAAATCTTCATGACGGCTGACTGAGCCGCTGAATGTAAACGGAAGCCCGGACTGTTCGGGCTCTTCACCCGAAAGTGAACCTGCTGCGATTAAAAGAGTCAGTACGATAAGTATTATGTGGTATCGAGTCATGGAATTTCTCCTTCTGTTTCTTAAGGCACCTCAGGAGGAGACTTCTGCGACGAGATCCTCCTCTGCCATTACTCTACGGGAGTTCCTGCACGAATGCAAGCTACAACGGTTTTCAACGCTTCTCTGTAGTAGTATTGTTATAGTGAGTTTTGCAGTACACAATGCAAAGCAGGTTTTTCTACTGAACATTCGCAAGGATTGGGAGACATGAAAAAAGCACTCATCACGGGAATCACAGGTCAAGACGGTTCGTATCTTGCGGAGCTTCTAATTGAGAAAGGGTACGAGGTTCATGGTATAGTAAGACGTTCAAGCAGTTTTAACAGGGAAAGGATAGAACATCTTATTCAGGAACCGGATGTGTACCACTCATCCCTTTTCCTTCATTACGGAGACATGACCGATTCAAGCGCTCTTAACCGGATTCTTGAGAGAGTGGGGCCGGACGAGATCTACAATCTCGCAGCTCAGAGTCATGTAAGGATCTCTTTTGATATGCCGGAATACACGGCCGACGTTGATGCCCTTGGCGTAGCACGGATTCTGGACGCGATAAGGGAAGTCGGGCTGGTTGGAGAGTGCAAATTCTATCAGGCTTCCACCAGCGAAATGTTCGGTTCCTCTCCCCCTCCCCAGAGCGAGGGAACTCCCTTCCACCCCAGAAGTCCCTACGCCTCCGCAAAACTCTATTCACACTGGATGGTGGTTAACTACAGAAAAGGATACGGGCTTCACGCGTCCAGCGGTATTCTGTTCAACCATGAATCGCCAAGAAGAGGCAGGAACTTCGTGACCAGAAAAGTTGCTCTGGCGGCCGCAAGGATAAAGATGGGCCTTCAGAATAGCCTTGCTCTTGGAAACCTCGACGCGAAACGGGACTGGGGCCATGCAAAGGATTTCGTCAGAGCGATGTACCTTATGCTGCAGCAGCCGGAGGGTGACGATTACGTAATAGCGACCGGCAAAACACATTCAATAAGGGACCTTCTTGACAGAGCATTCGGCAGGTTGGAACTGAACTGGAAAGACTATGTCACCGTGGACGAAAGATACTTCAGGCCCACAGAAGTCGACGTACTTATGGGAGATGCGTCAAAAGCAGAAAAAAATCTCGGCTGGAAGCCCGAGATCACATTCGAGGAATTGATTGACGAAATGGTTGATTACGAGCTGGCTCTGCTGAACTGACAGCTCACGAGAACTCGATGACTTCAATACCGGGTATTTCCGACACATCGTACAGGACTTCCGCATGATTTTTCATAAGTAATTCCTCAGTCACTATCTCTGAAGATGCCGAATCGGTTTCAATTCGCCAGAGTTCGTTTTCTCTGTAGACCGTTCCGTTTACCCGTATGAAACGATGATCTCTCTCTTCCACTACAAATTTACCGGGGGGAACAACTTCACTCCTGATCTCCCCCTGCAGGCTGCTTTCGTCCACCCATGTTTTCAGCTGGAACCGCCAGGGAGTACTGTTCCTGAACATGAAATCCAGGTAGTTGTAAAATAGAGTGGCTCCGGTACCGAATGGGACTGTTCTCCTGTAGTCCGGAAACGAGTCGAAGGAATGTCTGTGGCGCTCCGTAATTTCCATCGGGGTATGTAATATCATCCAGTGCAGAAGGTTTGAAAACTGGCAAAGACCTCCCCCCACCATGGAGACCAGCTTTCCAAAGGAAAGCTGCAGACCCGGAAGGAACCCCCTTCTTTCAACAGGTTTTCCAACAAGCCTCCAGAAGGAGAATACTTCTCCGGGATTTATAACTACACTGTTAATGAGGGAAGCCGCCGTTTTCAGGCTCGTTATTTTATTCCTCTGAAGAGCCTGGTCAGTTCCCGCCAGCTTTCTCATCAGTATCGAACTGTGCGAAACAACCGTTTCGGGAAAATGATCCTCAGATTTGGTCATGGCGTACTTTTCCCGACCCAGATACCACCTGAGCCTTCGGTGCTGCCTGCGCAGGAATACCGATGTGCTGTAAATCACAGGACTGACAGAGGAGAGAGACCTGCTTCTGCTCATATACTATTCTGACCTCCCCGGTTAAAAGAGTCCGGTTACTTTTCCCTCATCATCAACGTTCATCTTCGTTGCGGCAGGAATCGAAGGCAGTCCGGGCATTCTCATGATGGATCCCGTTATTGGAACAAGGTATCCTGCTCCTGAGGATATTTCTATTTCTCTGACAGTTACAACGAAGTCTTTGGGTCTTCCAAGAAGCTTCGGATTATCCGAAAGGGATTTCTGCGTCTTTGCAATGCAGACCGGGAGCTTCTCGTAACCAAGTTTCTTTATCATCCGCAGATCTTTCCTGGCCAGGGAGGTGTAGTCAATATGCTCGGCTCCGTAGATCTCTCTGGCGATTATTTCTACTTTTTCTTCCATACTCTGGTTCCAGTCGTAGAGGGGTTTAAAAGTACCGCTGCAGTCTCGCGCGTTCGCAGCCACAAGGGAAGCCAGTTCCTCCATCCCGCTTCCTCCATTTACAAACCCGTCTCCTACTGCGGCGGGAACACCCAGTTCCCTGCAACGCTGCAGTACAAGTTCGAGTTCAGCGTCTGTATCGTGCAAAAATCTATTAACACAGACAACCGCCGGGAGACCGAACTTACCTATGTTCTCTATATGTTTTTCCATATTAGGCAGACCAGCTTCTACAGCTTTCTCATCGGGAGTTTGAAGGTCGGCCTTCTTCACTCCACCGTGCATTTTAAGAGCCCGGCAGGTTACTACAAGAACTACGAGGCTTGGACATAGATTTCCGACCTGACACTTGATATCGAAGAATTTCTCGGCTCCCAGGTCGAAACCGAAACCGGCTTCGGTTATCGCCCAATCGGAGAAGGCTACGGCCATTTGTGTCGCAAGAATGGAATTGCAGCCGTGGGCGATATTCGCGAAAGGCCCGCAATGTACGAAGGCCGGATTCCCCTCAAGGGTCTGAACCAGGTTCGGCTTAATTGCATCCTTAAGCAGCATGGCCATGGCACCGGTAACTCCCATTTCCTTAGCTGTAACCCCTTCGCGGTCGAAGGTAAGACCTATGAAAATGTTATCTATCCGCCTTTTAAGGTCTTCCATGTCTACGGCCAGGGAGAGTATGGCCATGATTTCGCTTGCAGCGGATATGTCGAACCCGGATTCACGTGGTACTCCCTGGGTTCTGCCTCCAAGCCCGATGATGATATCTCGCAGGGATCTGTCGTTCATATCGACTACACGCTTAAAACTGACGGTTCTCGCGTCCAGGCGGGAGGGGTTCCCCCAGTGAAGGTGATTGTCCAGTGCGGCAGCAAGCAGGTTATTTGCGGCTGTGATAGCGTGTATGTCCCCGGTGAAGTGAAGATTGATATCCTCCATGGGAATTACCTGTGAATATCCACCGCCTGCAGCCCCGCCTTTCATGCCGAATATCGGACCGAGAGAAGGTTCTCTTACGGCACAGCTCACGGACTTCCCAAGCTTTGCCAGCCCCTGCGTAAGGCCAATTGTGGTTGTGGTTTTTCCGGCTCCCGCAGGTGTAGGTGTGATCGCGGAGACAAGCACCAGTTTACCGTAGCCTCTTCTCCTCTTCTCAAGAGTATCCAGATGTACTTTTGCCTTGTCTTCGCCGTAAAGGTCAATATCTTCCGCTGAAAGATTGAGTTTTTCAGCTATTTCCGTAATGGGGCGCGGAGTAGCCCTGCTGGCTATATCAATGTCTGTCGGGAATGTGCTCACGATCTTCCTCCATCATCAGAATCCGTTTGAACTGATTTTTTCGGGTGGCTCGGGTTGTTCCCTTTCCACTTCAGGTGCAATCACTTCCTCCAGCGTACCACCGGGAGGAAGACCGAAGCCCTTGAGTGGATAGGTTCTGTATATCTTTTTGTTGTTTTTCATACCTGAGACTACGCAGATGGATTCACCAAGGCGCTCAGACTTTTCCAACGCTTCCCGCAGAGCTGAGTTAAGATCGATATGCATAATTGTTATCCATCCTCCCGTAAGATGCAGTATTGCTGGAAGGAAGCATTTTAGCAAGCCGTCATAATTACGAAATAATAAGGGACGGAGGTTTTTTATTTGTAATACGCGGATAATCGGACATAGTGTTGGAAATGAAGAACAACCTGCAGGGGAAGGCGTTGGCGGCGCCTTCCCCCAGCAGGGTCGGTAGGTATGATGGTATGTGTGGAGGTGCAGATAACTGAGGAGGTTGTTATCTCCCCGGGTGTCCCATTCCAGAACCGTGATCCATTCCGCCGGCATGCTCCTCAGCCATTTCGGCAAGCTTTTCAAGTTGTTCGATTGTAAGGACATCGTGTACATCAACTATGGCCTCGAAGATTACATACTGTACTACTTCCATTACTTCATGCATCTGACCCATCGTATTTTCAAGGTCGCTGACAGTAAGCGTCGGTGATGTGAAGACATCCATGAAGTGAGTTCGATCCGCCTGGCTTCTCGCCTCTTCCACGATTTCCATCACATCTTCCCTGGCGATTTCAGTGATGGATTCGATTTCATTAGCCTGCTCTTCGGTAAGATCCAGATGTCTAAACATCATTCTGAACCGTGCAAGATTTTCCATTCCGAATCCACTGTGCTGGCCTGGACCTCCGGGTCCCATTTCATGCGCTCCTGCCTGGGGTCCTCCAGCCGGAGATCCCCATCCTCCAGGAGCCTGGGCTACTGCTGTACCGGCCAGTATTATCACTGACAGAACTGCAATTACAATGATTTTAGCTTTTCCCGACATTTCATTTTCCTTTCAGTTACGATTTGAGCGCAAGGATTCCCCATGCCCCGGAGTCGTAATCGTCTTCAATTTCATCAAGCATCGTATCTGCATCTATTATGTCAGCAGCAATGAACCAGTGTTCCGATGACCCCTCGATGTACCATTCGTAGCTGTATATCCCATCATCAGCTACCCTGTCTCCCCAGAGACCATCGTCGTTCATCCAGTGACGGGGCCATACGGGACATGGGCCATGGGCGTAGACGTAGTACGCAGGAGTGTACTGCGGATTTGTGTGCAAAACTTCAACTTCAAGCCTTACGAGGATTCCGGGTTCAAGTACTGGCAGACCGTCCTCTATACTGTAGAAGGTATCCGGAGAGTCACATTCCCAGGTAAGCTCATCTCCCTGATATATCTTCATTGACTGAATGAACACTTCCTGTGGTATTCCCGAGTTCAGGGAAAATTCCGCAGGGGTTATATGGGTGAGAACCCAGCCTCCGTGGGGCGCTGCATCATCACCTGTTCTTTCAACGATGAGTCTTCTTGTACGGATATCACTGATAGGCTTGATCGAGGTGTTTACTGTACCGTCAGGGGTTAAGTCAATATTGAAGCTCGCATCCAGGTTCCTTATAACCGTGAGTGTACATATTCCGGTTGCAGGATCGTTCTCCTGTATAACCTCAAACACCCCTTCAGTGTTCAACGATCTCCACCAGTGCTCGGGGAAATCGGTATCCTTTCCGTCTCCGCCGCTTTCCCCCTGACCTTCAAGGGGACTCATTCTGACGTAACTGTTACTGGAGAGAAGGTTCTGAATATTCTCCGAATCGGTAAGTTCAGCCGACGGTTCCTGAATGCACCCTCCTGCAAGAACAAGTACCAGCACCACTGCCATTGTTCCAAGAAGCTTTTTCATTTTGCTCCTCCTTTCTGTGTTCTCCGTTATTCCCGAAAGCTTTTTCATATCGTGCCTTCTTTCTTTCGGTTATATTCTGAGGAGCAATTACGAACAGAGTATTGTCAGTCTGTAACAGATTGTAACAGAAAAGGGGCTGGGCCTAGCAAAAGGGGGTCGGATCTTGAATTTTGGCATTTAATTTGTTACTGCATTAACGAATGCCAAAATTCAAGATCCGACCCCAAAATGAATTACCTGAAGCTTACCTCGGCACCAAGGCCGAAGTACGATACGCTTTTGTTGTATGTGCAGTTCTCAAAGGAATCTGATCCTTGTCCCTCGTCGTAGAAATTGTGCCCTCCAGCTAAGGTAATGGCAAAATCATCGTTGACGGAATAGCGGATGCCACCGCCGATGCAGTGACAGTCGAGATTGTACTCAAGATCGCTGAAAGTATCTTCACTTCCCCCGAGGTCACTGCGAAGGTACGCGATCCCTCCGAGTATTCTGGGGGAAATCTGATAGTCTATACCGATTCCGATATCAAGACCGTTCTCGTAATTGACATCAATGCCATTGAGCGAATCTTCAGCCGCATCTTCTAAGAAGTAATAGTTGAAAGTAGTACTCAGCTTGAATGCAGGTGAAAACTGATAGGAGACTCCTCCTGCCAGTAT
>JAIOSX010000150.1 GCA_021107345.1 Candidatus Aegiribacteria sp. | reverse complement strand
GAAGGACACTTCCCGCTGTTATCGTTGTATCGATATTACTGAGCCCGACAACGACGGTCTCCGCGGTTTCCTGCCTTGAGGAGTCATCCACTATGAGATTGGGCCGAAGAATGGAGGATATCTCGGCGAGATCATCGCCGTGGAAATCCCATCTCGCCATTCGTATTTCAAGAATATCCCTGACATCCTCTATTTCGTTGATATCGAAAAGCTGCCTGTCTACCGCGCCGAATGAGCCCAGAAGAACGGCTTGCTCCCCATCGTAATGTTCACGAACATCATCCAGGTCGAATACACCTTCCTCGTAAATCGAAGAAAGTTCTTCTACCATGCCCATTGCAAAAGAGGAGTCGTGGGTGGCGAGAAGAAGCAAGGGACAAAGCCTGTCACTCAGGGGTTGCCAGACCTCAAGGTCAAACTTCAGATGTACAGGTATGGATTCAAGCATAGCTTCACGAATATCCCTGAATTCCTCGTCTTGGTATGGAAGGTTGAAATCGACGGGAGCAACGATATCATGAGGAAGAGTCTGACCGATACTCAGCTGAAGATCAATTATTTGTTTGTCAGGCATAAAAAACAGATAAAATGTACCAATGAACACAGATGCAACAAGACTGCCGCTGAGCAAATTTTTGATTTTCATCATGCAGCAAACTGTCTGAGAACAGTCCGGAAGAAAAATGCTGAAATCCTGGAATAAGCAATCATCGTTGTGTCTCTCCGTCTTCATCTGAAATTCGTTCAAAAGCTGAAATAATTCCCTGTACAAGAGGATGTCTTACGACATCTTTCTGGTCCAGGTATGTGAACCCTATACCCTCTATACCCGAAAGAATCTTTCTTATTACGATCAGCCCCGAGGATGAGGAGGGTTTGAGATCTATCTGGGTTATGTCACCTGTAATAATAGCCCTTGAGCTGCATCCCAGTCTTGTAAGAAACATTTTCAACTGGGTCATGGTGGTGTTTTGAGCTTCGTCGAGGATAATGAAGGCATTGTTCAGGGTTCTTCCGCGCATATATGCAAGCGGTGCAACTTCGATAGTCCGATTATCCAGGGATCGCCGTACTCTTGCGGGTGATAGAGTGTCGTCCAGAGCATCGTATACTGGTTTCAGATAAGGGTCTATCTTCTGTTGAAGATCTCCCGGGAGGAACCCCAGTCTTTCCCCCGCCTCAACAGCTGGCCTTGAAATGATTATTCTGTCAACTTCTCCATCAATAAGAGCAGCCACAGCGCTGGCTACAGCAAGGAAAGTCTTTCCGGTACCCGCTGGACCAATACAGAATACAAGTTCATGATTTTTAATTGATCGGAGGTACGCTTCCTGTCCAGCAGTTTTGGGAAGTATACGTCCCGCACGCCCCGGAACGGAGAGTTCAAGAGATACATCATGCTTTTCAGGAAAACTCAAAGCGGTGTCAATACTATGATCGCTCAGATTGCTGGAGGTTTTCAGTTCATGCTCCAGTCTTAGAATAACCGCTTTTGCCTTCTCAACTGATGAACTGCTGCCGGAAAAGTGAAGGATGCCTTCTCTGTAAACGGCTTTAACGTCAAGTGTTCTGCAGATATTCCTGAGATTATTGTCTCCAGAACCAAATATCCTGGAAGCTGATTCTTTGGAAAGACTGATTTTCTTGTCTATTGAATGATCGTGCATTCACTAAGTTTCCTCAGCTAAAAGGAAGACTCTCCACATGAACTGTGAAGAGCCTTCCCATATCAGCTGATAATTCTAGCGTGATCCTCCAAAACCTTGCAGACGGGTTATTTCAAGAACCTGTCCGGGATAGATCATGTTAGGATCTCTGATTATACCGCGATTAGCTTCGTAAAGCTGAGGCCACATACCTCTGTCGCCGTAAACTCTGCTGTATCCGGCAATCTTACCGAGGAAGTCACCCTCGATAACTGTGTAACGGCTGAGCATTGGCAGGGGTACCCATAGAGTATGTCCTGCATAGATAAGGTTGGGATCGCTGATGGTGTCGCGGTTGCGCTCGTAGATAGCAGGCCACTGCGAACCATCGCCGTAGTTGTAGTGATAGGATGCTATTAACCAGAGACATTCTCCATCGAGAATTGTATGCAGGACACCTGCGCCGCGAAGGCGTTCTATCTCTGCTCTCAGGGAATTGACTTCGCTTGTTAGCTCAGCGAGTCGCGCATCGACCACTTCATGTTCGTCTCTCAGAGGAAAAACCTGAGGTTCAAGCTCGGCTATACGAGCATCGGCCTCGGCCTTTCTCCATTCCCAGTATGCGATCTGAAGATGAATGTCATCATCTCCCATTGCTTCGATTTCAGCTTGTGAATACGCTGAAAGCTCCTCGGCTGTCCAGGTCTCGGCGAGTCCCGTTGATGCAAGGCCGAGGCAAATCATAAGAGCTAATACTATTGTACGCTTCATTGTTTTCCCCTTTCCTTGCTATCGGCTTCCGCCGCCGAGTGCGTAATATTCCAGCTGAAGTTCAGCGAGTTCTACTTCTAGTGCAGCAATCTGTGCAAGCTCATCTGCGATATGATCCGGCAGAGTTGCAAGCTCTTCCTCAAGCCCTTCTGCCCTTGCTTCAGCAGCCAGAGCCGCTGTGCGGGCATCATCTCTTGCCTGAAGTTCCGCAGCGCTGGGACCACATGCTGCCAAAAGCAGAGACACGCTCAGGAGTCCAAGACAGAACCATTTTGTTCTCGTCTTGAGCATACCTGGTACCTCCTCTCGATTTCATTCGGTTTGGGTTTTTTACGAAAATACGAAAGTACACACATACATTCTCATATACTCGTACGACTGAACACCAATATGTAATCTTAACGAAAATGCAATTGATGTCAAGAAGAATCCGCTGGCTGTTCAACTATTCTTCAAATATGCCTTACGATACCACAAATATACCGAAAGACCGGCGGCAAGACCAACAATATCCGCGATCAGGTCTCCTACTGAGCAATCACGCCCCGGAACGAAACTCTGATGTATCTCATCGCTCACAGCATAAATAATACCGGAGATGAAGATTATCGGAACAGGATGAAATCCCCTGCAGAGATCGCGGTTTACAATCATTGAAGTAAATAAAATAAAATACATCCCGGCGTGAAGGATTTTATCCTGAAGAGGGATAAGTGGCGGTATCACTTCCAATGATGGCTGATGACTGAGGTAGAATATTACTCCAAGCACTAAAAGCAGAAAACCTCTTTTCATTGCCGCATGTAAAAGAGACTTCTCAGTCATCGGCTCTTCTCCGGTCCGGAAAGACCAATCTTTCTTACAATACAGGTGCCCGGGCCGACTGTACGGGCATCAGATACAGTTTTCTCGGCCTCTCCTGTGAGCATCAGAACCTTTCTGTTAATGAGGGTATAAGCACTTCCAATTGAAGCAGAAACCAGTATTGGGAAATCGGACGCTTTTCCCACGTATTTGAATGAAAGAGCATCTACTGCCCTCTGACTCATAGCTTCAATTACCGCCTTACCTGCCTTTGGAATGCAGGCAGCGAAACTGTCAGATCCAATCCTGGCGATGAACACATCATCTGCGAAACAGTTACGAAAGCGGATTGCGGCACTCATCAGAAGACGATCTCCCTCGCTGTAGCCAAGAGTTCGATTCATTGTTTTAAAGCCATCAATATCCGCCACAATTACGCCAACATACCAGCCGTATGTCTGCACTTCCTTTGCCATATGATGAAGATGCCTGTCCAGAAGCGTTATGCCGGGTAGCCCGGTAAGCGTATCCCTGCCTGAGATATTCTTGAATCTGTATCTCAGTCCGGCAAGCTCCTCCCTCATCGAGAACATTCCTGCTACTGTGAGCAGAATTCCCTCGTGATATTGCATGAACATACTATCATCTTCATGCTCGGCCATTAAAAGAGCGATAACTTCATTTTCCCTGATAACCGGAACTCCCATACAGCTTCCTGCTTTGTCATGTATACCCGGTTCGGTTGCAAAAGCATGCACATTCTTTCCGCCAGATCTTACTCTTGAGCGTCTGCATGGAACTCGGTTCTTTATAATCCAACCGGCCATTCCAGCGGAACTGTCAAAGGTCTTTCCCCGCCGCCACCTGGCAAGAGGTCCTCTGGAAACCCATACCCTTGTTATGCCGTGCCTGCTGTCAACGTCCGCTATTGAAATAGTTGAGTCTGGCACTAATTCCGAGAGGATTACTACTATTCCCTGCACGGCTTTGTCCAGACTATTCTCATTGCATGCGGAAACAAGCTTTACCATCCACGTGAACTCGCCCTCAAAGGGAAAAGCCTCTCTGCTGCATGTTACGGGAAGAATTTTGGAGAAATTCTCCAGGTCGGAGATAATACTGTCAGGAGGCCTGTTCCCCACAAAATCCTGCAGAAGAAAACCTTCGATCGTTCTTTCTCCTCTGAGGGGGCACATGGCAATCCAGAGAGGGCCCTCGTCCTCCGCCCCGGGAAAACGGTACGGTGAGAGTTCCGAACGTTCTTTAATTGAGTCCGCTCTGATGATAACACTGTCTCTGCTGTTCTCCGCAATTCTCGTCAGCCTGTGCTCTGCAGGAAGCATGAACCTGGAAATAACGATTTTGTCTCCTGCCACATGTTCAATCAGTCGATAAAAACCATCATCACCCCTAACGAACAAGCAGGTTGAATCAGCTCCGCTGTTCTTATGTATTATCTGAAGAAGCGGATACGAAGTGCCTGAAGCAATGGGGGGCAAATCCTTACACCCTTTATCGCCTTTGTCCTTCTCCCTCAAGTTAGGTGAATCCCCTGAATAGAATTCCCTCTCCGTCAGCCAGTCGGATGCCAGACCGAAAAGAAAAGGAACCAGTAGCGCCTTTAAAGCAGGAAGGAGTAATGGAATAAGCCTGGAGATGAGGGATTCTTCCCCTGTCCAGATGGAG
>JAIOSX010000119.1 GCA_021107345.1 Candidatus Aegiribacteria sp. | reverse complement strand
GGACGGAAAGCTATCAGTCCCACCTTTCCGTTCTCGTTTACGGGTTCGTGTGTGTCAAGGTCCAGAACAGCGGCCTTTATGCCGGGAAAAGGTTTACCCATTGAACCAGGGCGTATCTCCATCCCGGGATAATTCGTAATCATCATGGCACCGGTTTCTGTCTGCCAGAAGGTATCATTAAATTTAAGTCCGTCGAATACTTCACCGCTCCATATTACTGCCTCAGCGTTCAGTGGCTCACCCACTGATGCTAGGTGCCGAAGAGAAGAGAGATCGAAATCACTAACCAGTTCATTACCGTCTTTCATAAGTGCCCTGATGGCAGTCGGGGCTGAATACCATACAGTTATCCTGTTATCCTGAATAAACTTGTACCATCTTGAGGATGTAAAACCAGAATCGAGAACACACTGTGTAGCCCCCAGTGCCCAGGGCCCGATGATACCGTAGCTTGTTCCTGTAACCCATCCGGGATCCGCCGTACACCAGTAGATATCATCATCCTGCAGGTCAAGTACCCAACTGGACGTAAGTGCCTGGCCCCAGACGGAATTGTGAACATGAAGCGCGCCCTTCGGCTGACCTGTTGTTCCTGATGTGTAATGAAGAACTGAAGGGGTTTCAGGCGCTGCATGATAGACGTCGAATTCTTCTACTCTGGGACTGTTCTCCACATCGAAGAAGATCTCGCCTTCCTTTAGTTTATCGGGATTTCCCTCTACAACTACGATCTTTTCCAGCTCCGGCAGTCTGTCCTTGATTTTACGGACTTTCTTAACGTGCTTGCGAGTGGTAAGAATGGCTCTGGTTCCCGCACTGGCAAGCCTTACTTCAAGCGATTCATCACCAAATGCCGAGAAAAGCGGCTGCGCAATTGCGCCAAGCTTGAGTATACCCAGGAAGGAGAAATAGAGGCTTGGTATCTTATCCATGAAGATACAGACCCTGTCTCCGGGTTCGATCCCCTGCTCGCTGAGGAATTCAGCGAACCCGTTTGAATAGACCCTGAGATCGTCGAAAGTATACCTGGCGTTCTTATCCCCGAAACCTTCCCATACGAGGGCTGTTTTCTTTCCATCACCTCTGCTGCAGATTCTGTCCGAGCAGATGGCTCCGATGTTAAGGAGTTCTCCTTCCTTCCAATTAAGAATATTCTTTGCAATATCCCAGTTAAAATCTTTTATTCTCTCTTCATAGGATCCGATATTACTCAAGTGGATTCCTCCAATCCTGCGATTCTCCATCAGCCCTCCATTGTGACAACAGCTATGGCGTTTTCCCCTGAATGGCTGATGGAAAGACGTACCTGCTTTACCTGCTTATTTCTTGCCTGTTCCAGCGCTTCCCCGTTCAGTTGAACGGATACCGCACCGGATTCCTCTTTGATTATTTCAACATTTTTCCAGCGCAATCCGTGGGACAGTCCGGCACCCAGTGCCTTGAAGGATGCCTCTTTTGCAGCAAATCTTGCGGCATAGCTTTCCCACGGTCGAGCCCTGGCTGAACAGTATTCTATCTCCCCCGGGAGGAACAGATCCTTTATCATGCCGTCATCAAGACGACTTCTAAAAATACTGATGTCAACTATATCTATTCCAACCCCGATTATTCTCAAGTAAGCAGTCTCCCGGGTAGTTCATTAATCAGTTGAACACTTAGCATAATTTTAACACGAAATAGAGCCTGTGTCCACTGCTAAATGATTTCCAGCAGCCCTTGACGATGAACAAAGCACGGATGATAAAAGCGGTATGAAGAAGCCTCCAGAAAGAAAGAAATCCGTTCGATATACTGTTCCGCTGCTTCTGCTCGCAGCAGTTATTCTACTGATGGTACTGTCCGTGTACAACTTCAATATCCCTCCCATGGATGATACCTACATACATCTGGTATACGGCAGAACCCTCTTTTCCTCCGCGCCCCTGTGTTTCAACGGCGCAGAACCGTCTTCGGGTTTCACAAGCCCTCTGTGGCTGCTGCCTTCAGCACTGGCTTCTCTGGCTGGAACCTCCCTGGCACCAACTGTACTGATGATGTTTTCTCTTCTTGCAGCAGGTGCAGCTCTTTTGCTGCTTCCTCCGTTTACGGGGATACTCCTTCTGATGACCGGGCCATTCTTTTTCCATGCTTCCAGCGGAATGGAAACGGCCCTCTCATGCCTGGCTGTAGTCGCGGTATGGAGATGCATAAGAGACGGGACCGGACTTACGGCTTCATCATTTATTCTTGCAGGCGGATTCCTTGTCAGACCCGAGCTGGCAGTACTCGCCATACCCCTTATTGTCTCAATGGAAAAGAGAACTCCACAGAATATTGTCCGCCTTGTGGCACCATCGGTGATATTCGGTCTTCTCTGGATGTTCTGGAATATCCATTCTATGGGTCTCCCCCTCCCTTCAACGTTTTACGCGAAACATCCGGTATCATGGTTTACTTCAGCCCACGCAGGTCTGCCCGGTCTTTTGAAGGGTTTGTTGATAGCATCACCACTTCTGTTTTTTTCAACGATTGTCTCGATTACAAAACTCCTGAGGGGCAAGGAAAAAAAACTGCCTGAAGTGTCGATGGCACTTGTCCCGATCCTGCTTTTCGCTGTATCCATATACCTTCGTCCTAACAGCTTCTTCCAGATGCGGTATTACATACCAGCCCTTACAGCAGCGGTACTTGCTACCGGACATTGGCTCAGGGGACTCCGGCGGTGGAGATTGAACATTTTTATTCTTTCTGCTTCGATGCTGCCGGGTCTGATCATCTTTGCAGGAAGAAGAGCGGATGCATCATGTGATGTTCACTCCATAGATGTAAGACCCGCACAGTACATATCCTCTGTCGCCTTGCCTGCACAGACTGTTGCAGCAGCCGATATCGGTGCTGTAAAATGGATAACAGGCATGGAAATACTGGATCTCGACGGCCTTGTTACGGCGGAAAGGCTCCCGGGATCCGACAAAGAAGGCTGGCAATGGATATCGATAAGGTCGGATTACCTGCTGGCATTCCCCGAGCAATACTCAGGCCTTATATCTGAAGCCGGAGATTCACTGGAATTCCTCATGGGTTTCCGAAGCAACAAAAACGTTATATGCGGCGAAGATTCCGTTGCATTGTGGGAAATCAAGTAACTGGACAAGTACACCCGTTTCAAACTATCTTATCTCACTCAAACCTGAAGTGCATATTCGAAAGCGACGGTATATGACTGAAGATAAGGATAAATCACCACATTCTGGAATAATACAGGACAGTCTTCCAAGCTCCGCAAACAGATTCGTTATCGTATTCATCCTTACAGTTGCTTTTATAGCAATCACTGCTCACTTCCATCTGGATCGTCGTGAGGGAATCGGATACACTCATTATGCTTACATACCAATAATTTTTGCCGGTTTCTGGTGGGGCAGGAAAGCCTTTTTTGTAGCTCTTATACTTGGGCTGAATGTGTTTGCTTTCAGCATTATTGCTGATTGCGGATGTCCCTTCTGGGCGAATACGCTTCGTATTCTTTCTTTTCTTATTGTTGCCCTGGTTATCGGAGAGCTAAGCAGTGAGCTGGTGAAAACTCACAGAGCTCTTCAGGAGCGAAGTGAAAGACTCAGAAAGACGAATTCCTCACTCAGGGAATTCGCCAAGCTCAGAAAAGCATTCCTTCATATTGCCATACATGATATGAAATCTCCGGTTTCTGCGACTACCATGCTGCTTCACAGTCTTCAGACTCTCTTTGGAGATACTCTTACCGAGAAGCAGGAACATCTTGTTGAGAGAATGCATGCCAGGCTTGACGAAGCAGCATCTTTTCTACGCGATTTCCAACTTTTCGCCCAGCTGGAGGATCCATCCCAGATAAGGAAACAGGCAAAAGAGATCAACCTTAATGAACTCATCAGTGACGTTGTCAGAGCAAATCAGGACCTGGCGCATCACAAAAAACACAAGCTGACATGTGACCTTGAGGACAATCTGTCCCCTATCGGAGGCGTCGAACGGCTTATTCGTGAGGTGATTGCAAATCTCGTTACAAACGCTATTAAATACACTCCAGACAATGGCAGTATCGTTGTCCGCAGCAGAACCAGGAACAGATCCGTGATATCTCTGGAAGTACAGGACAACGGTATCGGAATTTCAGAAGATAATCAGAGGAAACTCTTCAGGGAATTCGTAAGGATCAAGGATAACGATGTTGCCGGTCAGAAAGTCGGTGGAATTGGTCTGGGACTTTCAATAGCCAAAAGGATAATCGACATGCATGGTGGAAGGGTATACGTTATCAGCGAACCCGGAAAGGGCAGTATCTTCGGTTTCGACATTCACACCTGTCCAACCGATGAAGGACCTCTGATAAGGCCAACTCTCAGAATTCCGAAGGACGAGGTCAAGGTGAACGGATACGTTCCTGATTGAAACCGTCTGTAGCACACTGTTACAGCATCAGCAGATTCTGGGAAGCTGTTCACCGCTCATCATATTGACAATTCTCTCTGAACCGATACTGCTGGTCATCAATACATCAGCGTAAGAAGGTTTCTCCACGAAACCGATTATCTCAGCCTGACGTCCGCTATCATGGCTTCTCAGAATCTCCACAGCCCTATCACCGTTTATCCGTGGAAGGATAACTACGAACCTGCCCTCATTGGCCACGTAAAGTGGATCAAAGCCAAGGATCTCACATGCGCCCATAACCTCATCGTGAACAGGTATTGAATTCTCCTCTATCCTGATGGAGCAGTCGGTCATTGAAGCTATCTCATTCAATCCGCTGGCAAGGCCTCCCCGTGTCAGGTCTCTCATGCAGTGTATATCCAGCCCTTCTCTCAGAAGATCTCCTGCCATGGAATCAAGAGGGGCCAGATCGCTTCGGATTGCACCCTCCAGGCGCATCCCTTCACGGACAGCCATTATGGCTATACCGTGCCTGCCGATATCACCGCTGAGGACTACCGCATCACCTTCTCTTATTCTTGACGGAGCGATCTCGATCCCCTCCGGAATGATTCCTATTCCAGCGGTATTGATATAGATGCCGTCTCCCTTGCCTCTATCCACCACCTTTGTATCTCCGGTAACTATCGATACACCCGTTTTCAAAGCCGCTTCAGCCATTGAAAGCACAACCCTCCAGAAAGTCTCCATGGAAAAACCTTCTTCTATGATGTAAGAGGCACTTAGCCACCTGGCCTTCGCTCCACACATGGCCAGATCATTAACTGTTCCGTATACGGAAAGAGCGCCTATATCACCACCGGGAAAGAACAGCGGTGTAATTACATGTGAATCAGTTGCGAAAGCCAGTTGTCCATCCCCTGCATCGATAACGGCACCATCATGTCTTGAATCCAGAATGGGATTTGAGAAAGCCTTCAGGATGATCCTGTCAATAAGATCGTTCATGAGCCTTCCCCCGCCCCCGTGGGCCATAGTTATTTCAGGGTAATCCGAGAGTGGGATCGGACATGCCATTTCAGTTATTCTGTTTCTATTCATCGTTCTTCCTGACTGATCTGTAACGGTAGTAAGCGGCACACGCTCCTTCGGAGGAGACCATGAGTGCTCCAAGCGGGTGTTCAGGCGTACATTCCCTTGCGAATGCGGTGCATTCGGAGGGTTTCCTGTTCCCTCTCAGAACCTCCCCGGATATACAGATTTCCGATTCATTAACTTCATGGCTGCCGACTTTGAATTTAGTTCCGGCATCGAACCTTGAGAACCGTTCCCTGAGCCTGAATCCGCTGTCTTGAATTCTGCCGATTCCCCTCCATTTCCGATCTGTAATCTCGAATACGCTTCGCATCAGTTCAATGGCAGCCCTGTTTCCTTCCCTGGAAACTGCCCGCAGGTACTGGTTCTCCACGTCCGTCCTGCCCTGTTCGAGCTGCTGCAGGCACATGTGAATACCCTCGAAAATATCGAGTGGTTCAAAACCCGTTACAACTATCGGTACACCGTATTTCTCCGCTATCGGTTCGTATTCGGTATACCCCATCACAGTGCAGACATGCCCGGCAGCAAGAAAGCCCTGGACAGCACAATTATTGCCCGATAGAACAGCCTCGATCGCAGGTGGAACCAGAACATGGGAAACGAGCATTGAGAAGTTATTCAGGCCAAGATGCTCAGCCTGAAGCACCGCTGCAGCGGTGACAGGGGCAGTAGTTTCGAAACCCACCGCGAAGAAAACAACTTCCTTTTCCGGATTGCCGGCAGCAATGTGTATGGCGTCAACAGGGGAATAAACCATTCTCACATCGCCCCCTGA
Source organism: Candidatus Aegiribacteria sp. (assembly GCA_021107345.1). Next base: position 8,612 of record JAIOSX010000119.1, on the reverse strand, counting down.
TGCCTTGACACCCAGAAGGTCAGTGCTGCTTCCCGGAACCCGCAGCATATCACCGAAGGAACAGAGAATTACATTTTCAAGCCCGGCTATAGTTGCAGCCTGATCTATAAGCTCTAAGGGAGTAACACACACAGGACATCCGGGTCCGTGAATAAGGGTTACGGAATCGGGAAGAAGTTTATCAATACCATATCTGACAATGGAATGGGTCTGCCCGCCACAGACCTCCATTATATTCCATTCCTTTGTGACCAGCTTTCTGATAAGTCCGGTATATTTCAGCGCTGATTCTCTGTCCCGATATTCCGAAACGTACTTCAATCTTTTTCCACCTTTTCTGCCCGGTCTGAGATATTGTCCGCATCCTTAAGCTCGATCCGGCCGAATTCGGATATTTGTTTCAGGTAATCGAACACTTCCGAAGCTTCTTCCTCATTAAGTTTGTTCAGGGCAAAGCCGGCATGTACTATAACCCAGTCACCGACCTTTGCATCTTTGATGCCGGCAAGCATGACCTCCCTCAGTACACCTCCGAAATTGACCTTACCTGTGACGAAGATAGGATCATCATTCTCAGATATCTCCTCAATCATTCCCGGTACTCCCAGACACATCAGTATACTCCTGTCATTTCCTGGCATTCATCAGTAGTGCTGCCATAACCTGCCCCGGAGCGATACCTCCATCGTTTGCAGGAATGCTCCTGTGAATAAACGGTTCATAACCCAGATTCTCAAGTACGTCCAGAACCCTGTTCAGAAGATAGACATTCTGAAAACAGCCGCCGCTGAGGACAACCTTTCTCTCTCCAGCTGTTTCAGCTACTGCAGCAATCCCTTCTGCCAGTGTATTGTGAAACTTAGCAGAAATGATACCGGTATCAATCCCTTCCGAAGCATCCATGATAACACCTTCGATAAGGAGTGCCCAGTCGATGATCATGGGTTCCCGGAGAGGTCTGATAATCTCTATTGGATAAGATTCCTCAGTCGCCTTATTCCCGATTGCGTGCTCAAGAGCCATCGCAGCCTGCCCCTCGAACTCAATAGTCTGATGAAGATCGAGAATAGATGCAACAGCATCAAACAGCCTTCCAGCACTTGATGTAAGAGGGGAATTAAGCTTCGACGATATCATCCTTCTCATGACATCAGATTCCTCAGTGGAAAATGCTCCTGAGGGAAGATGTTTCACGGGATCATCGTACAGCTCCGAGAGAAGACCGAGAGCCGACCTTCTGGGTTCCTTGACAGCTCTGTCTCCGCCGGGCAGGGGGAAGTGCCTGAGATGAGCAATCCTGATTGCAGTTCTATCGGTTATTTGGAAAAACTCGCCCCCCCATACAGTACCGTCAGGCCCGTAACCGGTCCCATCCCAGGCAACACCGAGAAGAGGTGCTCTGACCCCCCTGTCCAGCATGCAGGAATAGACATGGGCAATGTGATGCTGAATCGGAATGCCCCTGATTTTCGATTCTCTTGCCTTTAAAGATGAGATATAGTCCGGATGCATATCGTAGGCAATAATATCGGGATGCGCATTGTACAGCACTTCTATGCTGTTCCTGACCTCATCGAAAGCCCTCATAGCCTGTATCGTCTGAAGATCCCCGATATGCTGACTGGTAAAGACGTTCCTCCCAATTGAAAGGGCCAGGGTATTCTTCAGGTGCCCTCCTGTAGCGAAAACGGATACAGACTCCTTTTCCATGCTTAAAGGCAGCGGTGCATATCCCCTTGCCCTTCGCAGCATCATTTCTCTCTCTTTGAATATCCTGACAATGGAATCATCGACATGGCGGGCTATGGGACGGTCATGAACAAGAAAAAGATCCGCGATACCTTTCAGCCTTTCAAGGGCCTCTATTTCATCTGTACAGATGGGTTCATCTCTTAGGTTTCCACTGGTGGCAACTACAGGCTCTCCTATCTCCATCATAAGCAGAATATGAAGAGGAGTATAGGGCAGCATTACCCCAAATTCAGGATTGGAAGGAGAAACCAGTTCCGAAATGGATCTGGACGAATTCTGCTCATCGAGCTTTTTAAGAAGAACGATAGGAGAACTGGGTGATTGAAGTACTTTCGCTTCCTCGGAGGATATCTTACAGAATTCTGATATCCGGGAAATCGATGGAAACATAAGCGCAAGGGGTTTCATCTTCCTTCCCTTTCTGGAACGAAGTGTTCGAACAGCTTTATCTGAGCTGGCAAGGGTAACAAGATGGAAGCCGCCAAGCCCTTTAACCGCAAGGATATTTCCTTCCAGTATCTCTGCTGAGGCTTTCATGAGGGCATCATCCCTCTCTGCCAGAGTAACGCCTGAGGGATCCAGGAGTTCAAGATGAGGACCGCATTCAGGACAGGCATTGGGCTGGGCATGGAATCTTCTGTCAAGCGGATCTTCGTACTCATTTCTGCATTTGCCGCACATTATAAACCCGGACATTGTTGTTGAAGGCCTGTCGTATGGAATGGAATTAATTATTGAATATCTTGGGCCGCAGTTCGTGCAGTTCGTGAACGGATAGCGGTACCTCCTGTTGTCCGGGTCAAGTATATCGAGCTTGCATTCCCCGCAGGTGGCCAGATCCGGAAGCACGAATGCCTCCCTCTTTCCCTCTTTGCTCTTTCGAATTTCAAAAGTCGCGAATCCTGCAGTATCAAGGTACTCACTGTGGATATCCTGTACTATGGATACTGGCGGTTTTTCCTTCAGAAGAGCTTCAGCGAACTGCAGAAGAACTTCGGCATCCCCATCCACTTCGACAACCACACCCTTTGATGTGTTGGATACCCAGCCGGGCAGATTATATCGACAGGCAAGGCGGTATACGAAGGGTCTGAAACCGACCCCCTGAACCGCTCCACTGATTTCAAGCCTCAGTCGCCGCATCTCTAATCTTCCTGAAAAACATCACTGTTATTGACATACCGAATAGAGATTATATTCTACTATTCTGAAATGGTTTTAACCACAATGGATCCTCCAGACGTGAATGGCTGCTTTATGCATGAACTCTCTCTTGCCCATGACATGACCAGGATCATAAGTAACGCTCTGGGCAGGAAAGTGCCCCTTGACCGCGTCAATGTTACTATAGGCCCCCTTTCGGGCATATCTCCTGAATCTCTTAGATTCTGCTTCACCGAAATTGCGAAGATAGCAGGGTTCGGAGAACCGGAACTTGTGATTAACCTGACCAAGGCAAAGATCATCTGCCTTGAATGCAATACTGAATACGAAGCAAAAGATTTCTACCAGGGTTGTCCGGACTGTGGCTCCATAAGCAGGAGATTTCTCTCAGGCAGGGAGTTCACGGTGGACAGCGTTGAACTTGAGGAAGGATACGATTGAAATGTGTGATGACACAGTTGAACAGAAAGTTGACATATCGACATCCGTCATGAATAAGAACGATCGCTTTGCCGCGGAAAACAGGGAACTGCTCAGCAAAAAGGGTTTATACACATTGAATCTCATCAGCTCACCAGGTGCCGGTAAAACCACTGTACTGGAATCAATGGCCAGTTTCTTCGGATGCAGAATGGCTGTAATCGAGGGTGACATTCAGACGAGAAGAGACGCTGATAGAATAGAAAAGGCTGGTTGCCAGGCCTGGCAGATAGAAACCGGAGGCGCCTGCCATCTTGATGCTCACGCTGTCAATCACGCATTGGAAAACATGGATCTTGATCCTGAAGAACTTGACTTGCTGGCGATTGAGAACGTTGGGAATCTGATCTGCCCCAGCGGCTATGACCTTGGCGAAGATATGAGGATCGGTCTTCTATCGGTTCCGGAAGGTGATGACAAGATACTCAAGTATCCCAGTCTTTTCAGCAGCATAAACGTACTTGTGATCAACAAGATGGACCTTATCTCCCATCTCGATTTCGATGTGGAGAGGGCTATCGAGGAATGCAGAAGCCTCAATCCGGAAGTTGAGGTATTTACCGTTTCCGCCAGAACCGGAGAAGGTATGGAGGAATTCTGCAGCTTCGTGGAATCCAGGTTCAGTTAACATCTTCAGTTAACATCCTCCAGCCGACCAGATAGCTGCACATTTTGAGACTGATGTCGATGATAGACGCGAAGATCTAACAGATCAGGAAGAAAGAAAGATGAGATTCTTCTAACCATAATGTTTGATGCTGTTGGTGCAGAGAATCATGTCCCTAATCCAATTCGAGATACAAATCAGGTATTTCTCATCAGGATTGATATCGAAGGATCAAGGCTATACTTTCATTCCACAGTAAGTGAGTTTGAACTATGGCGTATTGAGAAGTCATGTAACATAGTTCCTGTTGGAGCTATCGACTGAATCTTGATTTTCCGATTGAGAGGAAATGAAACAAGGAATCAGAGCAGGTTTTCCATGGCAAGGATCGAGTTGGACAAAAATTGGCACCGGCATATCTTAAGGAACACTCTTAGCAACTGTAATGAACCTGACCTGTAAATTGTGATCCAACGAAAAAGGAAGGTGCATGATGGGAGACAAAGGCAAGAAGGATAAGGATAAGAGGCGAAAACAGAAAACAAACAAACGGGAACAAAATGCAAAAAGGAAGCTGGTGAAGCAACAGAGAAGAACCCCTTAATCTGCCTGTCAGGAGAATACATAGAACTGCGCCAGGTTTCCGAAGTTCTTCAGGTTTGTAGAATCCAGCTTCAGTTTACAACACTGCTATACAGAAAGAATATCTGGCAGTATTGAAAGAAGGCTGGCTACTACAGGAGAAAGGGGCGCACCGAATTCAATGGTCCCGGGTTGAATGGCAAGCATGACAACCCTGGCTCCCGTCTCCTCCTCAAGCCTTTCCATGACCAGAACAGGTGAAAGTGAATGAGTTGTGAATCCTGTACTTCCCATTATCTCACTTCTGTCAAGTATCTCAACAGCTCCGGGTTCCCTGTCCAGATGAACCGCATCAACGATAACTATCGTATCAGGATCGAGCCGTGCTACCGGACCTATACAATTCTCCGGAACAGTTCCGGCATCCACCGTACACAGACCCTTCTCGGACAGTTTGGCTATCAGCTCGGGGCCGATACCGTCATCCCCCCTGAGAATATTGCCGATACCCAGATAAACGATTTTGCCCTTGAAGCAGGAAGCTATTCTATCTTTCAGTATCTGTAATTGGTTATTCATCATTAGGGTCCATCATTGGGGTCGGATCTTGAATTTTGGCAATGCATTAGGGGCCGGGCCCAATTTGCTTAGGCTTCTATTCGTAGAGGGTGGTTTTGCGCCTGCATTCAGCGCACAGGATCTTAACCCTGTCGGAGCGTCCATTGTCCTCCAGTACAGCCTGAATGTTGTCATCCGCAAGACCGAGTTGTCTGAGCCGTGAAAGATAAAGTGTTGGGTTTGAGAAGGAGAGTTCGCCCAGTTTCTCAGCGATCCAGACCAGATGGTCCTTCGTGCCGATTACAACTCCGCACATCTCGCAGAGCTGCAATTCCTTCTCTATGGTCTCAAAAGCCTGGCTGCGATCGAAGTAAGCCAGGTTCCAATCGGTGGTCTGTACTATTCCGGTATCACCGGTCTCTCTTATGCAGGCATCAACGCAGACTCCGCAGTAAATACAGTCATCCGTATGGTGAATCATCACTCTTTTCGGAGCCCCGGAGCCTTCAAGAATGTCATCGTGCGAAATGGCGGCGGAAGGGCAGCATTCCTCGCAGGCCAGGCATCCGAGACACTTGTCCTGGTCGAAAACCGGCTGTCCCCTGAAATTAGGATGTGGTATGCAAGGCTCTACAGGGAACTTCGATGTGTAGGGTCCCTTGATAACCGCTTTGACCGCTTCTACAATTTCTCTGATCTTTGGATATTTCATATTCCCATCCGTAACGTATCGCTTTCGCGATCCGTTAACCTATTTTTCTCCTTCGTTGTCTTCCGCATAACTGTCCACTACGCTCTGGTCCCAGAGCTTAATGCCAGCTCTGTGCGCACCGCGTGATATAGCATGTGCCGCTACTGGTGATGCAAGAACAAGGAATACTATTGCTATCAGTGCTTTGAAACCTGTAGGTGTGAATCCGCCGGACATCAGGAACGTTCCGAATAGAATACTGCACGTTCCCAGAGTGACACATTTCGTAGCAGCCTGCAGCCTGTTATAGACATCCGGAAGCCGTACGAGACCAAGACATCCAAGAACATCAAATGCCAGCCCTGTTCCAATGAATATCATTCCGATTATATCAATCATCGAAGCTTCTTCCCTCCAGATACTTGGCAAGAGCCAGTGTGCCGATGAAACTCTGAAGCCCCCAGGCGATACCGATATCAATGTACCATGAACGGCCTGTCGCTATGCTGAGTACCGCGCAGAGGCCAACGATCAGTATGCCGAAAATATCAATGGCAACGATCCTGTCCGCTGCTGTCGGTCCCTTGAGAACCCTGAACAGTATCAGTACAGAGGAGAGTATCAGTATGTATAAAACCCGGCCGACGAAGCCTATGTGCCCTTCGTCCTGCGCGAAAAACATACTTCTAAATGGAAGCACGATAATCAGGGTAATAATAGCCAGAAATACTATTGTGCCTGCAAGCCATCTCACTAACTTCATTATTTTACCACATCTTCTTCGAAAATCTTCTTTAGCATCGGCTCGAATCTGCTTCCGATTTCCCGGAAAGTTGTCTCGGGGTCAGAACCCACGACATTGATCCAGTGTATGTATAGAACGCCTTTTTCCTTGTCCATGTCAACCGTCAGGGTGCCAGGGGTCAGCGTTATGGAGTTCGCCAGGAATGTAAGGCCAGTATCGGATTTGAGTTCAGTTTTGAGCCTTACAATACCGGGCTTTATGGGCATCGACGGATGGATCACACGGTATGCAACATCGAAATTGGCCCTTATCAGTTCCCAGATGAAAATCGGAATATACCAGAACAGGAAGTAGAAGATCCTGATGGGATTGAAGAACATATGCGGCCCTGTGACGAACATCGAACCCATAACTGCAGCAGTTATCAGTGACACAACTGCTCCGGCAATCAGATGCTGCGTATCGGGCACCCAGCAGAGAATGCACCATACTACGAAAGCGAATATGAACATCAGGATTCTACTCTTCATGATCTACACCCTGCCCATTCCGGAAATCAGTACCCTGACCGCGGGTGACAGGAAGCTGTCCCTCACTTCGGGAATAAGGAGCAGCCCGCCGAATATGCAGACCAGCGCAAGTAGTATCAATGATATCCTCATGAATACCGGTACCTCTTTTATGTTCTTGAATTGATCTTTGAGAGCACCAAGAAAAGCAAATCTAGTTACCTTAAGAACGTATGCAAGCGTTACAATGCTCATGAGGACAGCCCAGGCGGCAAGTTTCATGTGATTCGCCTCAACAGCGGCTATTATGATTATCAGTTTGCTCCAGAAACCTGCGAATGGCGGAATACCGGCAAGTGACATGGCTCCAGCAAGTGTGGATCCGCTTGTTACAGGAAGCTTCCTGGAAAGACCACCCATTTCCTTCATGTTCCTGGTTCCTGTGGAATATTCAACAGCTCCGGAATCAAGGAAGAGAAGGGATTTGAAAACCGAATGGTTAAAGAGGTGGAAAAGAGCTCCCAGTATTCCAAGAGGCGTACCGATACCCAGGCCCAGCATGATGTAGCCGATCTGACTGATGGAACTGTAGGCAAGCAGCCTTTTCATATCCCATTGCCTAAGTGCCACAAGAGCACCTACACCCATTGACATGGCTCCCAGTGTCATCAGGATTATCGAGATCTGATAGGGAAATCCGAAAATGGTGAAGAACACCCTGGCTATGGCATACACTCCCAGAGCTTTTATCAGTACACCGGACAGCATTGCCGAAATCGGAGCCGGCGCTGAGGGATGAGCATCGGGAAGCCAGGCATGGAACGGAACCATGGCGGCTTTCAATCCAAACCCGGTGAGGAGGAGGCCAAATACAAGGTACATCAATGCAGGCTGTTCTGATCCAGCGATGATTCTTGTCATATCAGCCATATTCAGCGTACCTGTATAACTGTACAGGAATATGACTCCCATCAGTATCAGAAGTGAAGCTACACCACCCATGACAGCGTACTTGAATGAGGCTTCAAGCTCGCGTTTTTCGGTGCCGAATGCAACCAGTGCGTAACTTGCCAGGGAAGCTATCTCTACGAAAACAAACAGGTTGAACAAATCACCAGTGATCAGAACGCCGTTCATACCGGCAAGCATAAGGAGGAACAGGCAGTAGAACTGCCATTTTTCGGTGTATCTGGTCATGTAATTAATCGAGTAAAAAGCCACAATGAATGCAATAAAATTAACTATCAGCAGCATGAAAATGGTAAGTCCGTCCATTACCAGCTGAATACCGACTATTTTTCCAAGCACCTCGTTGAACCCGCCCCAGTTACCGATGTTGTAGATTATCCTCTGACCCACTTCCATCTTCAGGAGGAACAGGATAGCGAGGGCGAATGTTCCTGCGGAAGCCATAACTCCGAGAGTGTCGGGAATTCCCTTTATCCTCTTAAGCAGAGCAATCAGGAAAGCTCCCGCAAGTGGGATCGCTACAAAAAGCGGTACTATGCTTTAACTTATCATCCT
>JAIOSX010000219.1 GCA_021107345.1 Candidatus Aegiribacteria sp. | reverse complement strand
CTGTCCGGCTGCGTCGGTATACCCGACTTCGTAGACTTCACCGGTCTGCCACGGACCCTTCTGAAGGCATACTCTCGCATTCTCGACAGATATTCCCGATGATGAAGTTACTTGGACAGGTATCAGGCAGGTCTGCTACTCCATGCCTGAAATAGACACCACAGATATCAAGGGGATTAATAAACTCTTTGCCAGTCTTTTTTTCAAGATGCTTCTCGAAGAGGAGATAATCTCCAAGGAGCTTGTGGATAATATGAACTCCTGGAAACATAGCGGCTTCAGTGTATACTGTGCCGAACCAATTGAAGTATGCGATGATAATGGTAGAAAAAACCTCAGCGAATACATATCAAGGACCCCCTTTTCATTGGAGAGGATGAGCTTCAACGAGTACTCAAAGACAGTGGTCTACAGAGGTGAACACTTATGAGGCCACCCTTGCCAGGAACTTCGATGTTTCTGATCCTCTTGATTGGATAGCTCGCATAACAGCCCACATACCAAGGAAGGGCGCGAAGCAGATCATCTATTACGGAGAACAGCCATGAGCGCCGCCAGAGCCTCTGGAACTGGTATGTGAACCCGATCCGGAGTACATTCCCTGGAAAGACGATGTCCCGGAGATAGAGGTTGGGTAAGTTGTCAACGATCCGGCCGGTTCCGATCCCCAGTTCCAGAACACGCCCGCCATGAGCCAGATCACAGAGAAGCGAGATTGAGGACTCATCAGGGGAAGTGTATCAGTCGTCGTAAACGTCCGCGATCCTGTCACCGTAAGTTTCATGTCGGTACTTTTCCATGAAACCGCTCCCTCATTTCTGCGGATACAACCGTCCGTTAATCACTTGCCGCGCCGGAGAGCTGCTAACAACCTCTGCCAGAACCCGGCTTTTGTTTTTTCAATGACCGGGTAGCTGGCTCTGTACGATTCAGCCGTATAGTCCCTGCCCAGCATGAAAGCCACCCACTGCTGCACCGACAGGGCTTTCTTCCCGTCAGGTTCATGTCCAACCGTCGCGGCAACATCATCACATATCATCTCATCGTAGAGCCTGCCCGGATCATCGGCTCCGACTTTTACCAGCCGCCTGTGGAACGCCAGCATTCTCCACTCCAGAGAAAAATAATTCCATTTTACACCGCAGTTAGTGCAGGTGTACGAGCCTTCAAGTCCCCAGGATTTTTCGCAGTCATCTATCCGTTCAAAACAGGCTAACTCCAGGGCTGAAACAACAAGCTGGTTCTGTATATTGTCCTGCCAGCCCGGTCCCTGCTGCTTGCCTGCCCAGTACACGAACTGTTTGATGCCGCAGGGGCACCCCTTGTCCGTGTAATACCTGCCCAGAACGTATTCCACCTTAGTTTTAACATTCTCAATATGCCTGTTGATCGCTGCTCTATCCGGTTTCATGCTGCCTCAGCTTCCACACGAATGCACGACCGGAACCTCGAACCCTCTCCAAACCGATTTCCTCTTCCATCCGCCGGACCCATGTCGAGCATGGACGCTTGCGGGGTAGCTCAAGGCTCTCCTGAATCTGCGGCCAGGTCAGGCCGGCAGGTGTCCCGCGAAGTTCGCTTTGAATCATATCCCTGAAATCAACGTACCGCATGATTGCCTCTCAATTACCCACCGGCTTTCTGCAGATCGCCTGAAAATCCTCCATATACTCAATATCATGATCCTGAACGGTTCCAATATGCTCAATTGAAAAGCCAGCTTGCTTAAGTTCTCTTTCAAGATCAGATGGGCTCATTAACCTTCGAGTGCACATCCAGAATTTATCTTCAAATACAACTTTGTCATACGGATAGTTCTTTTTTACTTCGTTCCATAAGATGCCCTGTTCGTCGATTCGTCCTTTAAGGGACCATTTAGAAGGATCTTCGATACTCATGGTCTCTATTATGAAATACCCACCTTTTGTGAGAAGCCTGAAAATGTTACTGAATGCTGCGTGTCTATCAGTATCATAAGTAATGCAGTGCATGCAATGTGTATCTATAACAATGTCGTAAATGTCAGAACCAGTTCTAGATACACAACAGATATCATCAACGGAAAAATGTATATCCAGATCTCGTTCTTTTGCATTCGTCCGAGCAATTTCGATAGCGGTCCGGGAAACATCAATACCATCAACATTATAGCCCTGCCTGGCAAGAAAACAGGAGATTGGCCCCGTACCGCATCCAATATCCAATATTCTTGCATCTGCTGATGGTCTTACCCTGTTAAGAGCAGTTACAAGATATTCTTTCATGTAGAAATCCTCGAAAGTCTCCGATTCCCCACAGAATTCGCCCCAGGAGGACATGCTATTTTTCTTTATTTTTTTGTAAACTTCTTCATGGCTTTCATAGTATTTCACCCTGATACCCTCCTCCATCGAGCAACTGCCTGTTAATCAGATTCGTGCAGATCGCATATCAGCTTTCCTCCGGATGCCACATTATCCGGAGAGTTCTCCTGAAGCAGAACGACTATGATGTTCTCAGGAAGTCCGTAGAGAACACTTGCGGCGGCGGTTACTTCCTT
>JAIOSX010000257.1 GCA_021107345.1 Candidatus Aegiribacteria sp. | reverse complement strand
CATGACTGATCTCAATTACGATGCTCTCACCGGGCAGGATATCGCCAACGCGCTGGGTGAAGACGTTAGGTCGCTCCTGTTTCAGCCGGCTTAATGGCTGACCGCCGTCTATGGCTTCATTGTAGATCTGCTGGGCGAGATGACGTTCGTGGATCTTTCCCTCGATCAGCCTGTCGCCTAGCCACATGTTTATCCTGTCAACGGCTGCGCTCTGAGGAAGGGGAAATGTGTAGATAGCTTCAATAACCTCATCGTAGGGATTACCGTAAACCTGTCGTACGGTAGCCCTCTGCAGGTTGCCGCTTACGTCTATCACGACCGATGTATGCTCAAGGGGAAGATTTCCCACAATCCCCTCTTCGCCAAGAACCTGCATCCTGCCGGTTCCGGTTTCATCCAGGGATTGCTCCTGGGCAACTGCCGCAGCTGCAAGGATCATAACTGCGATCATCAGATGTCTCATTATTCTAAACCTCCATGTTGAATTATTTCCTGTTCCGGTTCTGATACATGGAAGTCAGGTGGAGTATTCCATCCCGCAGTAAATTTCTATTCAGCCCTCGGGACTGGAGGTATATTCTGTTGAATCAATCCAGAATGGTGGTAAGTCGACTGGAAAAAGAATCGCCCATCTTTGCGGAGATGATGTAGACCCCGGCAGGAACCCTTCTGCCCGCTGAATCCGTTCCCTCCCAGCTTACCCTCTGTGCTGAGGGGATATCCGTTTCCCAGATAAGCCTTCCTGAAAGATCGTGTACCGATATTTCTGCGGGTCCTTCATCGAAGTTTACGTAAAAGGAAACCGGAGCATCCCTCTCTGATGGGTTGGGATACGGGGGGGCTATATTGAGTGCTGCGGGAGGTACGTATCCTCCTCCCTCGGTATGCATAACCACGAGAGCAGGGTCCATAAAGGCGCTCCAGGACAGGAGACTCTGGAACGTGCGGTCGTAACCTCCGTCCATAAATGGTATCCTGAGATCCTTCGCGGTTGCGAAAGCAAGGCCAAGACTGGATGCCTGTGAACCAAAAACCTGCCTGGAAAGATCTATGCACATTCTTTCACTGGCTCCCAGGGAAGGCCAGTGGCCCTCCCAGCCGTAGCTTGTGTTGAAAAGCACGGCAACTCCGCCGCCGTCGGGTTTGTTGAGGAGAACTTCTGCAAGGCAGTTATAACCGATATAGTCTGCTGGACGGCATGCTATGCTCACGTGAATGCCGGTTTTACTGCCGTTGTGTAAGCTGTCGGTTACGATCCAATTGCTCATCATGCCATAGGGGGCTTTACTCCAATGTATGATCCTCTCATTTCCGTGCCCCGCGTAGTGATTCCATGCAGTGCCGCTGCTGATAACTGGAATGTGTTCCAGGATGCCTCCACCGGGCAGCTCTTCGTAGTATTTATTCACTTCCCAGTACGGTGGAAACTCAACAGCGATGGAATCGCAGCCTTTATCCGCGGTATAGCCGATATCCTCGAAAAGGACCGCACCGCACAAAACGGCCCTTGTCTGCCAGTCTCCGGGAGGCGGGTTGCTCTGGTAGGTCAGATTCTTCTGAACGAAGAGTTCCGCTTCTTCAATAGTAGAAAAGAGTGCCCGCCCCAGCAGTACATCCGCGTAGAGATCAAGGCTGTCATCCGGCTGGCCGTATTCACCGTCTCCGCTGCCGTCCCATGTGCCGTCCAGATCGGCGAAATAGAGATCCACAGCAGCGGTATCAGTGTAGGTTTCGCAATAGGTGTAGACCCTTCTAACTGGAACAAGGGTTTCATCACCGGCAAGGAGGACAAAGACAGTCCCGTGATTAAGAAATCTGTTCTTAATGAAATACCGCAGTTTCTCAGCGTCATCAATGCCGGGGAAGGTGGTAAGTATTTCCTGCACGGCAGCTATTTCAACTGTATAGCCACTGTCCTCATGGAAAGAGGCAAGCGGCTCCATTGTTTCCATATATGAACTGTCACATATCAGAAGGTACTGAGCATCTCCCCCCTGGATCGGGGATGAATAGTATGGAAAGATCTGATCAGCAGCTCCTTCAAGAACGCTAACCCTGCTTCGGGCAACCCTTACCTGTTCAGCTGTCAGATTGTGATGAAAACCATCTTCCCATGTTACGGTTATTTCTATTTCATTTATGATGTTAAGCGAACCTGTTGTTGGAATGTAAACCCACGGTTGAATGAGACAGGAAGCTATCCTGACTCCCGCAAGGGTGCCGGTGTGCGTACTGATAACCGGATTTACAGGCCAGGGGGAATCAGACGAGTAAACAGCGGGATCAGGCAGACGAACGGAAGCTGAAGCAGATGAACTGAATGGTCTGAGTTCCGTTGCGGGTATAATTACTATTCCGGGAAGACCAATTTCGGTCTCTTCAAGAGGAACTACGCTGAAAGGAACGTTTGTTGCTCCATCGGGGAGCAGGAATATTTCAGGTATTGCCGGAAGAAGCGGGGTTCCGGGGATACCCCTCTGTTCGAATTCGGGCATTTCCAGCAGTGTCCAGTAATTATCCATCTTCAGGTCAACATCAGCCGGATTGAAATGGAGGGTTCTGGAAATAGAACCCCCTGCCGCCTGAAAACTCAATATAAGAAGTATTTGCGTAAAACAGACTGATTTCAAAACTATCTCCTCCATCACTTTTAGATTGCTATGAATATATTACATAATTCAGATAATCGTTCCCGTACAGGAAAACGGGTTTATGGAAGGTGCAGAAATTGAAAACTAAGAACTTCAGGGTAGTACCCAGAATACCGCCGCCGCTTGCCGCACTCAAGAAGATAGCTTACAACACATGGTGGACCTGGAACACACAGGCCATAGAGTTATTCCGATGGATCGATTCCGACCTGTGGAAGAGTACCTATCACAACCCCGTACGCCTGCTGGGACACGTAAGCCAGGAAAGGCTTGAGGAACTTTCTACAGATGCAGTCTATCTTTCACACCTTGAAAAAACAGTCGAAAGGCTGGCGGATTATCTTGAGAGAAACACATGGTTTGATGATCTGAAGAAACAGCAGGAAATAAAGAGCGACAATTTTCTTGTCGCCACTTTTTCAGCTGAATTCGGACTGCATGAAAGCATACCTATCTATTCCGGAGGTCTTGGCATACTGGCCGGAGACACGATAAAAAGCTGCAGTGAGCTTGGTCTGACAGCTGTTGGGGTCTCACTGCTTTACAGGAGGGGATACTTCAGCCAGTATCTGAACAGTGACGGCTGGCAACAGGAGAAATACTTCATAAACGATTATTCCAATATGCCGGTTGAACCAGTCTACCGCGTCGATGGATCTCAGGTTTCAGTAGAAGTCCCGATGGCCGATAGAATCGTAAAGGCAGCGGTCTGGCGAGTGAAAGTAGGCAGAGCTTCCCTCTACCTCCTTGACACAGATCTTCCGGAAAACAGTAAAAGTGACAGGGATATAACAGGTCAGCTTTACGGTGGAGACCGTGAGATGAGACTCAAGCAGGAAATAATTCTGGGAATTGGAGGTCTTAAAGCCCTTGATGCAATGGATCTTACGCCCACCGTTCGGCACATCAACGAAGGACATTCGGCATTCCTTATTGTAGAATGCATAAGACGGCTTATGCAGGAAGGACTTTCCTTTCCGGAAGCCCGTGAAATTGTGTCCGCCGGGAACGTATTCACAACTCACACACCTGTACCTGCGGGCAATGAGGAATTCTCAACGGATCTTGTGATCAAGTACCTTCATCCCATGATCGATTCCATAGGCCTGACCGATGAGGAATTTCTTCGATTCGGGCATTACGACGACAATCCGAAATTCTCTATGACCGTTTTCGGCCTTCGATTTTCTAAATTCAGAAACGGTGTAAGCGAACTTCACGGAAAAATTTCAAGGGAGATATGGAAGGATGTATGGCCGTCTCTCCCGTCCGCGGATACACCTCTTACTCATGTAACAAACGGGATACATCCCGAAACGTGGGTCTCCGATGAGATGGAAAAACTCTTAAGCAGGTATGTCGGTCCCAGATGGTCAAGCAATAAGACTGACGCTGCGGAATGGGAGAAATTCGACAAAGTTCCCGATTCAGAACTCTGGCCTGCTCATATCAGGATGAGGGAAAGATTGATTTCCTGGGCGAGGGACAGATGGGAAAAACAGATAGAACGGATGGGGCTGCTCAAGCCGCACCTCGAAGACATACCCGTTCTTGACCCGGAAACAGCTACTATCGGTTTTGCCAGAAGATTCGCGACATACAAGAGAGCTACTCTCATTCTCAAAGATGAAGAACGCCTTGCTGCTATCGTCAATAATCCGAAGTATCCCGTACAATTCATCTTTGCAGGCAAGGCCCATCCCCACGATTCGTCCGGCAAGGAACTGATAAGGGATATCATACACCTTTGCATGAAAGAAGAATTCTACGGTAAAGTCATCTATCTTGAGGATTACTCCATGGATATGGCCAGGCAGATGGTTCAGGGGGTTGATGTTTGGCTGAACACTCCAACATTGCCCATGGAGGCGTGCGGTACCAGCGGTATGAAGGCATGCTTCAACGGAGCCGTCCACTGCAGTGTCCCCGACGGCTGGTGGGCCGAGGCCTACAAACCGGGCACAGGCTGGTCCATTGGTTCCGGAGAAGTGTACGATGATCCCGAACTTCAGGACAGACTGGAGGCAAAGGCTCTTTACAACATCATTGAGAACCAGATAGTGCCCATTTTCTACGATCGTGACAAGAACGATATCCCCGTGAACTGGCTCAGAATTGTCAAGGAATCTATGAAAAACGTATGCCCGGCTTTCAGCAGCAACAGAATGCTTGCAGAATACACATCGAGATTCTACATACCTGCATACAAAGGAACAGAGAAGCTATCGGAAAATAACTATTCAGGAGCCAGGGAACTGGCTGCGTGGATGGAGAAAATCAAGGAGAACTGGCATTCTGTCAGAATAGAATCGGTTGAATCGCAAATAGAGAACGGCACATGTGAGGTAGGCTATCTTATTCCTGTCACAGTTGCTCTTCGCGCACCGGGGCTTGAACCTGATGATCTTCTCGTTGAAGTCCAGCATGGCAGGATTGAATACAATGGATGGCTGACGAAAAGGGAATCGGTCCACCTGGTTTTCGATAGTGAAGAAGACGGAATGCTGTTCTTCAGAGGTTCATTCGAATGCTGTCATTCGGGAAATCAGGGATTCACAGTAAGATTACTGCCATGTCATACTGAATTCGGGCGCATTATAGAGCCCGATCTTGTCTGCTGGTGGGAGTAAACAATACACAGACCGGGACTTGACCTGCCCGCTCAAAGTAGGATATTCCTGGTATTCGTAGGTTGATATTTTTTAACTTTACCTGAGAGGGGTTAATATGAACAATTTTCACCGCTTTGTGACAGTATGCTCGGCATTACTGATCATCGCATCGGTAGCCAGCGCTAACTGGTCCGATAATTTCGATTCGTACGCTGCAGGCAGTGGACTGCATGGTCAGGGTGGCTGGGCAGGTTGGGAAAACGATCCGCAGTGGGATGCTTACGTAGTAGATTCTCTGTCTCTTTCCGCTAGTAATTCAGCAGCAATCATTCCAACATCGGATATTGTGCAGGAATTCACAGAAATCACCGGTGAATGGGAAATGACAGCATGGTGCTACATCCCCACGGGCTCAACAGGTAATCAGTACTTCATAATGCTGAATAGATATCCAACCAGTCCGAGTTGGTCTGTACAAATTACGTTTGATTCCGATGCTGGAACACTGGCTACACAAGGCGGCTCTTCTGCAGCAATAATCAACGACCAATGGGTTGAAGTGAAGATTGAAATCTTTCTCGACACGAACACAAAGCACTTATACTACAACGACTCCTTTTTGGAATCAGCAGCATGGCAGTCGGGCGGAGTAAATGAAATAGCAGCCCTTGATCTTTTCTCAGACGGGGGAAGCACAATTTTCTGGGACGACTGCGAACTGGTTCAGACTGCCGTCACCCTTGAACACACAACATGGGGACACATCAAGACTGTCTTGCAGTAATCTGTATACAATCGATACAGGGGGAGCCGGCCAGCCGGCTCCCTTTTCTATTTCATCAAAAATTTTACCTGTAACATCAACAGCCCTTGACACGGTATGACTGGAAATGCAATTGTTGCGGGTAAAGATG
>JAIOSX010000012.1 GCA_021107345.1 Candidatus Aegiribacteria sp. | reverse complement strand
TCAGAAAGGATGATATCGTCATCTGGCGATGCCAGAACTGTGGATACATTCATGAAGGCATGGAAGCTCCCAACCTCTGCCCTGCCTGCGCACACCCTCAGGCACATTTTGAAATCCTTGCAGAGAATTGGTAGGCGATAAGAATGAGGGAATTCAAATCAACCGAGGAGTTGTATGATGAGGATTAAAAGGAGATGTCGAAATGACTGAACGAATGGAAATATACAAATGTGAGATATGCGGAAACATAGTTGAGATGACCCACGGGGGAGCCGGAGAACTTGTCTGCTGTGGGCAGCCGATGGTTAATATGGAAGAGCAGACTGCAGATATGGCGACCGAGAAGCATGTGCCTGTTATCGAGAAGATCGATGGCGGCTACAGGGTTACTGTGGGTTCAACTCTGCATCCCATGGTCGATGCCCATTACATCGAATGGGTCGAGCTTCTCTCAGGAGACAGTATCTACAGAGAGTATCTGAAACCCGGAACGGACCCGGTAGCTGAATTCCGGATCGGTGATATCGGCTCCGTATCCGCAAGAGAATACTGCAGCATTCATGGTCTTTGGAAGGGATAAACATGCTTAGCGAAAAAATGCAGAATGCTATCAATCGACAGATCAACGCTGAGCTGTATTCTTCATACCTCTATGTGGCAATGGCGATGTATTTTGAATCGGTTGATATGAGCGGTGCGGCAAAGTGGATGAATGCGCAGGCGCAGGAGGAACTGGTTCACGCAGATAAATTCATGACTTACGTGAATGAGAGAGATGGTAGAGTAATACTGGATGCTATCGAAAAACCTCCTGCAGAATGGAAAACAGTTCTGGACGCTTTTAATGCCGCTCTTGATCACGAGAGGAAAGTTTCATCTCTTATCAACGGTCTTGTGACTCTGGCAAGGGAAGAAAAAGATCATATGACTGACAATTTCCTGCAGTGGTATGTCGCGGAACAGGTCGAGGAGGAATCGTCCGTTGGAGAAGTTGTAAGAAAACTGAAATTGATTGGTGATTCGGGCGGCGGCAGGTTCATGATAGACAATGAACTTGGACAAAGGGCATTCATTCCCGTTGCCAACAGCGGAGAGTAGGGGTAGTGAAATGGGAGACCAGTTCAATGCTGAGGAAGTGCTTAAAATGGCTGAACAGATCGAAAATAACGGACAGGAGTTCTACAGGAAAGCTTCAAGTGCTGTAGATGATTTTGAGGTTTCCAAACTCCTCTCGGATCTTGCTGAATGGGAAAAGGGACATGAAGCTCTCTTCGCATCCATGAGGAATGAGCTAAGTAGCGAAGAAAAATCCCAGACTGCCAT
The DNA here is from genome assembly GCA_021107345.1 of Candidatus Aegiribacteria sp. Next base: position 6,910 of record JAIOSX010000012.1, on the reverse strand, counting down.
TGACCCGTACTGTGAAGCCGCACTGTACCTGAAAGCCATGGCCGACAATCATGTATTCAAGCAGACGAATGAATCTCTTTCAATGCTTGAAGGGGATAAGAGTACTGAAAAGATCATAGATCTTGCCATTCAGTTTGAGAAGGATTCTCTTCTTTTCTTCCTCGGACTTGAAAGGCTGGTCTCCCCAAGGCTGGGCAAGGAAAGAGTTTACGAGATAATCGACGAGGAAATCGGCCATATCGCCTACCTCGAGAAACAGAGAAGCAGGCTGAATTCCTGATAGAAGCACGTAAAAGCAGTTCTAAAGGAGAATGGATGGATGTGTTCAAAGCTGTCAGACTGACTGAGAATGTATACTGGGTTGGAGTAATTGACTGGACCATACGCGATTTCCACGGATACAGCACGGGGAAAGGTACAACCTACAATGCGTATCTTATTCTTGCAGAGAAGATCACGCTGATAGATACGGTGAAGAAACCCTTTTTCAAAGAGATGATGTCGAGGATTTCTTCAGTAATAGATCCCTCAAGGATAGAAGTAATCGTTAGCAACCATTCCGAGATGGATCATACCGGATCGCTTCCTCAAACAATATCCGCTGTCAAGCCGGATAAGGTATATGCTTCACCCATGGGTTCCAAGGCACTTTCCGCCCACTTTCACTGGGAAGCAGATCCGATAGAGGTGGTGAAGACCGGAGATAGTATAGATCTTGGAAACATGCGAATTGAATTCATAGAAACACGCATGCTGCACTGGCCTGACAGTATGGTAACCTACCTGCCCGAAGAGAAAATCCTTTTCAGTCAGGATGGTTTCGGGATGCATCTGGCATCAACGGAACGATTCGATGATGAACTGCCACTGAACATTCTTGAAGAGGAAGCCAGGAAATACTACGCTAACATACTCATGCCGTTCTCTCCCCTTGTGACATCTTTTCTTGGAAATCTAGGAAAGATGGAACTTGAAATAGATCTTCTATTTCCGGACCATGGCCCGGTATGGAGGAGTAATATCGACTGGATACTTGAGAAATGGGGCTCCTGGGCTGAAAGAAAACCCAGCCCGAAGGCGGTTGTTGTTTACGATACCATGTGGAACAGCACCCGTGCGATGGCCGAAGCTGTAACGGAAGGTCTTGCTAAGGAGGGTGTAAGCAGCATATTGATGCCCCTGAGAGCATCTCACATAAGCGATATTGCCGCTGAAGTACTTAGCGCATCTGCACTGATAGTAGGAAGCCCGACCATCAACGGAAGGATTTTCCCCTCTGTGGCTGAATGCATGAATTATCTGGGTGGCCTGAAACCAAGGAATCTCATTGGTGCCGCGTTCGGTTCCTACGGCTGGAGCGGCGAAGCGGTTAAGGAACTAAGCGGTCTGCTTGAGGAGATGAAAGTAGAGCTTGTTTCGGAAGGACTTCGTGCAGTTTACGTACCTGATGAACAGGTACTTGAGGAATCAGTGAATCTTGGGCAGCTTGTGGGACGGAGAGTTATGGAGATCTGTGGAGGTAAGGAATAATGGATATTACTCCTCTTTTTACGATTACCTACGGTCTGTACGTTGTGGGTTCACGATCGGGAGATAAGCTGAACGGCCAGATAGCGAATACGGTGTTTCAGGTAACAGCTGATCCTGCAGCGGTTGCAGTCTCAATAAACAAAACTGAACTTACACATGAATTGATCAGTGAGACCGGAAAATGCTGCATCGGTGTACTAAGCGAAAAGGCTGACATGGCTTTCATAGGCAATTTCGGATTCAAAAGCGGAAGAGATGTAGATAAATTTGCCAGTATTCCTTTCGTGCTAGCTCCCTCAGGATGCCCTGTGCCCTGCGAAAACATACTGGCCTACATTGACCTGAATATTGGCAATAGTATTGATGTGGATACACATACCGTGTTCATAGGAGAGGTAACCGACTGCGGAATCACAGGTGAGGGAACTCCTATGACGTATTCATATTACAGAGAAGTGCTCTGCGGGAAAACACCCCCGACCGCTCCATCTTACAGGTCTACATCTCTTGATGCGGGAAAAGAACAGAAACGAAAGGAAGACAGTAGAATGAAGAAGTATGTATGTAATATCTGCGGATATGTTTATGATCCGGAAATGGGCGATCCTGACGGTGGCATAGAACCGGGGACTGCTTTTGAGGATATTCCGGATGGCTGGGTATGTCCTGTCTGCGGAGTAGGCAAGGACCAGTTTTCCGAGAAGTAGAATAGGGGCCGGGCCTGACATCTGAACATTTTGATTGTTTATATTTAATATCTAACAAATATTAAGTCATAATGTTCAGATGTCAGGCCCGGCCCCTATTTTGATCTTATCTCAATAAGCTGGGCGGCGACGCTGACAGCGATCTCCCCGGGGGTACGGCTTCCAATGGGGATGCCTATCGGACAGTGAACACTGTTGAGAAAATCCTCGGAAACCCCTTTCTGTATAAGTTTTGAATAGATATTCGCCTTCTTTGAACTGCTTGCCATCATGCCGACGTATCTCAGGTTTTTGCGGGCCAGGCTTTCAAGCACTTCAGCATCCGCCCTGTGAAAAGGAGTCATAATAATCGCCCAGCTATGGAAGCCCTCGAGTATATAACTGTGTGCTTCACTGTAGGGAGCAGTAATCCATCTGCAGGACTGCCGGGCTTCGAAGGAATCCCTCTCCCGCTCATCGATTATCACGGGGCTCCATGAGAGTCCTTGAAGAAGTTGTACAAGTGCCTGCCCCACATGGCCGCCTCCGATGACATAGACTGTATCCTTAAATCCGAGAGGACCTGCGTACTCCCAGTGATTTCCCTCGGTCATTGAAAAATCATGTGTTTCCTGTCTGGTGGTGTCTGATACTGAAAGGCCGGTACCGGAAAGATACAGATTACCTGTTTCCCCGTTCTCAAGCATGTTGATTATCAGGTTTACGGTTTCAAGCATACCCCGTTGCAAGGCAAGAATTGCAGTTGTCTGAGAACCTGAACAGATCATGCCGGAGGGAATTCCTCGTTTATCTCCTTCGATGTGACTATTCTCATCTATATGATCGTATATAACCAGTTCGGGAGAACTGGTGCCGGCTTCAAGCATCTTTCGAGCTTTGCTGATCAACTGGTGTTCCATGACACCGCCACCGACGGTTCCTCTGGCGGTACTGTCAGCTGTAACTGCCATGGCCGCTCCGGGTCTGCCGGGACCGCTTCCTCTTGTTTCAACTGTCAGCAGCAGGGCGCATGGAGTATTCGAACGGATGGCTTCTCCTAGCAGTCTCCAGAGAGGGATGCTGTTCATTGGGAGGATTCTTCCCCAAAATACTCCCGCTCTATCTTCTCGAAATATTCCATGCATTTGCGTACGTACTGTCTCTTCTCATCGTACCTTCCCGGGAAGAAGCTCCTCTTGAAACCGTAAACCAGAATATTCCTGAGGTCGTACCTTGAGAGATCAAAGGTGTTTACTGCTTTATGCAGCTCCTTTGTGATAGTTGTATTGGATATTGTTCTGTTATCGGTACAGATGGTTACTGACAGTTTCTTATCCATCATTTTTCTGAACGGATGGTCTTCAAGGTTTCTGAAGGCGGGATTTGTCTGCTGATTTGAAGTGAGGCAGACTTCAACCGTTATCCTCTTGTCTGCTATGTAGCTGGCCAGCATATCTACATACTTCTCAGGATCTCTGATATACGGTGATTGCACTGAGGCAGGATCAAGAAGAGTAAGCCCGTGGCCTATTCTCTCGGCGTAAAGATCGGTGATTGCCTGGTATATGCTTTCCGGTCCGTACGCCTCACCTGCATGGACTGTTTTTCTGAGGAAATGCCCCTGGGCCTTCGTAAATGCCTCAAGATGATTCAGTGCCGGCCAGCCTGCTTCTGAGCCGGCAAGGTCAATTCCCACCGCTGGAAGTCCCTCTTCCCACCTTGCTTGGGCAACTGCTTCCTCAAGTTCCAGCGATGCCAGGGCAAACACCCTTTCTCTGTCGATGAAATTATGCATTTCAAAGAATCTTCTATACCAGTCGGAGAATGCAGGTGTAAAGAATCTCATGGCGCAGGAGATGATTCCATAGTGAAAGGGAGGTTCAAGGCCGTCGATCACTTCCCTGCGGTTATTGAATTCTTCCTTCGCGCGGAGAAGGCCGTCATTCACCGCACGGATACAATCAATAATATCCATATCTTTAGAGGCATGAAGCTGTGGAGCGAATCTGACCTCTATGTACCTTACACCTTCCTGCTGATTATCAACTGCAACTTCGTAGCTGATGCGTTCAAGCTGTTCTCTGGTTCTCATGACTGCAGTGGTATAGGCGAAGCCGGTGAGGTATTCGTTCAGATTCCTGTAGTTATCCTTGAATACGGTTTCCCTCAGACCCTCTTCAGTGTATGAAGGAAGCTCTACTCCGGATTCCCTGGCCAGTTCAATAAGAGTTGATATTCGAAGCGAACCGTCCAGATGCAGGTGAAGATCTGTCTTGGGAAGTGCTTTTAGAAATGCGTGATTCATCAGTAGTACCTTTCTAGGAGTGTGTCCGGCAATGTACATTGAGCAGAATATTCTCACGGTTGAGATAGAATGCTCGTAGATTTGAGGAGAATACTGGATGTATTTGACGATAATATGCGAGTATTATAGCCAGCCGTGTGGGTTTAATGCCAATGTTTCATTGTCGGGCAGGCTCCTAATGTTTGTCAGAACAGTTCTCCGAGCCCCATCTGTATACCCAGCCCCTCGGGGGATCTGGCAAAATCTACCCTGAGAACTCCACCGCCTGGCAGAGATATTCTTGCTCCTATTCCTACATCCAGGTGGAATCGGTTCCATCGGGTTTCATCCAGGTGATCCGCCACCTGGCCGGCATCCCCGAACAGGACCAGGGAGAAGTTCATTGTGTTGTGCTCATCAATCGAGAGAGAGATTATCCTCTGCCTCAGTTCAAGGTTACCCAGGAGAGACCAGTTTCCGCCGAATCTTGAGTCACTGTATCCTCGGAGCCCTGAACCGCCTCCTAGAGAAGGGAGAAATGAAAATGGCGTTGAATCCGTTCCGACGTGTCTTTCAACCTTCATCCGTAACGCCGGGGTTGTTGAACTGCCTATGGGTGTGAATACTGCCAGTGCACATTCCGAAGCGGAATATGAGATATCACTTCCAAACTGCATGTCGTACCCGGCCGATACATAGCCGTCTATAAGAACCGGGATAGACCAGTTTCCCTCGATGAATGGACCTGCGGTCCAGATTGAGCCGTACTCATCCGTGGGGGATTGACTTCAGAGTTGTTCATCGGATCTGTTGTATACAGTGGAATGTCTGCAGAGAAGACCTCCTGTCATGACAAGGCCAGACAGGGGAATGAAATTATATGAACCGGAGAAATCCTGTATTTCGGCATTGTAGTTCACGTAAAGCTCGTTATCGCCTTCGTTACCCCAGCCGAAGAATTTGTCCTTCTTTCTTACTCTGTAATTTGCGCTGAGAATAACAATGCCCCTGCCTGCGGAAAACAGTAGTTTCGGTTCGGCAGAAATACTGCCGTCGGTATAGACATAGGTCATGGCACTGAAACCAAAGGGTTTGAAGGGGGATACCATGTTATGGTTGACAATGCCTCCTATGAGGACACCGGAGTTTGAACTGTAGCTGAGCATTGGAAATATCTTCCATGCATGCAGAGGAAGGGCAAAGAGTAGAACAGTTAGAATGATTATGGATTTTGTTCTGATTATCATGATCTCCATCCGGGCTGAATAAAATATGTTGTACCTGTTCAGCAATGAATAATTATATTAAACCAAATATAGAAAGTGGAGGTCTCTTGAAAACACCTTTGATTATTGTTCCCAGCTACAATGAGGTAGATAATATTAAGAACCTTATCCCGGTTCTACTTGACCTGCCCATAAAGCCGGATATTCTTGTGGTAGATGACAGCAGTCCTGACGGAACTGGAGATGCTGTCCTGGATTTTGAGTCAACCGGCAGGGTTCATCTTCTCAGTCGTCCGGTGAAGGCAGGTCTGGGGCAGGCATACAATGCCGGTTTCCAGTGGGCACTGGAAAAAGACGAATTCGATCCTATCGTACAGATGGATGCTGACTTTTCGCACAAGCCTGAAAAGGTTGTAGAACTGGTTGATGCCCTTGAAGAATACGATCTTGCAATAGGTTCCCGATACTGCAGTGGTGTCAATGTTGTGAACTGGCCTCTATCAAGGCTTCTTCTTTCCTGGTTCGCGAACAGATATACAAAATTGATAACCGGACTGCCTGTGGAAGATGCCACCGGCGGATTCAAGGCATTCAGGAGGGAAGCCCTGAAAAAACTTGATCTAACTGATATTAAATCTGACGGTTACTCTTTTCAGATTGAGGTTTCTTACAAGCTTTTCAATGCTGGCTGTTCAATAAAAGAAGTACCAATCATCTTTGTTGACAGGCATGCAGGCACTTCTAAGATGACCAAAAGTATCGTATGGGAAGCTGTATGGATGGTGTGGCATCTTCGTTTTCCATGGTTGTTTTGAGAGGTATCCGCTGATATGCTGGCATTATTCTTCGCTCTGACAATCATTGGCAGCATCTCCTTCAACTGGGGTTTTGAAACATCCCAGTCCTATATATTCTCCATTGTACCGGACGATGACGGTACCATGTGGTGTGCGACCGCCGGAGGGATAATACATTACGATCCTGTGAACGGCTGGTTGGACAGCCTTGCATATCCTGATCAAATGCCATGGATCAGTGCCATAGATCTGCATTTTGACAATTCTCTTATGTGGGTCGCTACTGGTGGAGGCGGTTTAGCTCTTCTGCAGGAGGATAGTACCTGGAGGGTGTTCTCCTCCTATGAGGGTATTCCGGGTTCCGGGTATGTCTACTCGATTTACGAT
>JAIOSX010000248.1 GCA_021107345.1 Candidatus Aegiribacteria sp. | reverse complement strand
TCCCCATGTAAGGGCTCCGGTAAGGTTGAATTTCATGAATATCCCGGTAATCGAGGGTGGCATGCTTAAGATACCGTTTGGCAGAGGAGCGATTCCAGCGATGAATGCCGCGGCAGTTGTTACGATAATTCCGATAAGAAGGGCTCCTCTGATTTTCAGTGCCAGCAGTATGATCATAAGAAAGAGCCCACCCACGGATATAAGTACAATCGGGCTTCCTATATCACCTATTGTAACCGGGGCCGCCCCGGGTGTTCCAATTGTTACAACTCCTGTGAAGTTCAGGCCTATGAAGCACAGGAAAAGGCCGATTCCCACGGCAAAGGCAATCTTGAGTCCAGAGGGAATGGAAGATGCGAGCCAGCTTCTGGCTCCGATGAGAGTAAGAATTGTAAACAAAACTCCACCGATGAAGATAGCCCCCAGGGCAGTCTGCCAGGAGTAGCCAAGAACCCCTGTCACCGTATAGGCTATGAAGGCATTCTCCCCCATATAAGGAGCGATAGCAAAGGGTCGCTTTGCGTACAGTCCCATCAGCATGGTCCCTATAAATGCGCTTAATACGGTTGCTACCATGGATGGACCTATGGGAATACCTGCGGCAGAGAGAATCGCGGGATTGACCACGATTATGTACGCCATTGTAAGAAAGGTTGTGATTCCTGCAATAGTTTCAGTTTTCCACGTTGTACCCAGCTCATCAAGATTAAAGAACTGCCTTACCGTCATCTCTTACCTCCCGCTGTCACAATTAACTTACGCAAAGCTCTTTCAGAGCAAACGATTGATCCCTGCTTTCATACGTATATCGATGATTTCATTTATGTGTATAGAAATACCTGATTTCGTCTCCCGTGAAAATAGCAGGAGTTTGTGATAAGAATCCATTATAATCAAAGGAGGCTGTTCATGAAGGAGGATATTTGTGATTCATGATGAAAGGTTCTTCAACGCACCCTGGGGAACCGCGCTTAAAGTAATCAGCACTCTTGCCACAGTTCTGCTGATTGGAATATTCGGCGGGATGATTCTTTCTGGTCGTTCTTCAACAGTCATTACAACGGTACTGTACTTAGTTTTTCCGGTGCTGATGCTGTTCATCTGTCTCCTCTTTACCGTAAGGGGCTACGGTATTTCAGCAAATTCTTTTCGTATCAGGAGGTTGCTGTGGTACACAGACATAGATATCAGCATGCTTAAATCAGTTGAATACGATCCGAAAGCCATGACAGGATCCATAAGAACTTTGGGCAATGGGGGACTCTACAGTTTTTCAGGCAGGTACAAAAGCGGAAAGCTCGGAACTTTCAAGGCGTACGTAACCGACTTCAAGAAATGCGTGGTTGTAAGAACAGCAGGCCAGACAGTTGTAGTATCACCTGAAAACCCCGAACTGTTTGTGGAAGTTCTTCGGAATCTGCAATGGAGTACACCATGAATGATTCTTATTCGTCATGCGCGCGGTGCCCGTTCTCAACAGAAGAACGATTGTGCTTTGTTGGGAATGGGAAGAGTCCTTCCACATGCCCTACTCTGGACAAGGATCTTATCGATGAGGTCAGAATAGAATACAGTGATCCGGATATCAGGGAATTTGCGCGACAGGCTTCTGTACAGGAGGGTGAAGGTTATTCGGGAAGGGGTAAAGGTATTACTGCCCCGAGACCCTCAAAGCCCAGAATACTGGAAATAGTTGAATTCGCCAGAAGGATGAACTATTCAAAACTGGGACTTGTATTCTGCACAGGCCTGTCAAGAGAAGCTGCTATTGTAGAGTCTTTCCTCTCCTACAAAGGCTTCATTGTGGTTTCGGTCATTTGCAAGGCGGGGCGTATTCCAAAGGAGGAACTAGGCGTTAAGGATCATGAAAAGATAAGGCCTGGAACCGATGAGTCGATGTGCAACCCCATTCTTCAGGCCATGGCCCTGAATAAAGCCGAAACAGAATTCAATATCGTAATGGGACTGTGCGTAGGTCATGATTCAATTTTTCTGAAGTATTCAGAAGCATTCTGCACGGTTCTTGCCGCAAAGGACCGTCCCTCGGGTCACAACCCTCTTGCCGCCGTTTACACCCTGGACAGTTATTACAGGTACCTGAAAGAAGACTGATCTTATCGGCAAAGCTGGGGATTCCGGAAATACACTCAGAATGACCAACAAGCCAATCACTCACAACTCGGGTTCAACCGCAATCTCACACGCAATCGTTATGGCATTAAGAAATATGTATCGATATAGTTTTTATTTCGTAACCATAGCTATTCGCTGAACATCGCCTTTATGCTGGCAAAGGTCTCGGACTGGAGAGCGAGATCCTCGTCATAGATGATGGATACATCATCCAGAAATGAATAATCCGGGTCCCCTCCTCCTCCTGAATAACCGAAGATCTTGATCCCCTCCAGGTTTCCGGTTGAGCGCAAAAATGAGGTCAGGTCATACTCCACCCAACCAGGATCGTTAACCCATACAACCTCCTGATCGTAGTCTGTAGGACTATAGTAAAGGTGAAATGCGAAGATTGCTTGTTCCGGTTGCATATACCATATAGTTATTGATGTTATTTTGTTCACATCTGCTGGTGTGAATTCCTGTTTTATCCAGTAGTTACCTTCATCGAAGGCACAATATGTCCCTGAATGGGGATCTGCAGTATCGCTGATCCAATTATTGGTTGTCCAGGGTGTAAGAACACCATCTTCAAAACCTGGGTTCAGCAACAGCTCAACAGGTGCTGCAAAAATGAAACTGACCAAAGCCAGTGTAATGAAAAGATACAGTTTTCTCATAACCACCTCCCGTATTATTGATGAACCATAGTGAAACCTGATATATGAAAGATCACACACAGTTTTCAACCGGAGCATCAGTGTAATTCCTGTTATCAAATCCTCTTCTCAAAGTAATGATAATTCCCGGCTGCATCAGAAGTCAATGACAAGAAATTATATACGTCATATTATCGGATGGCTTAGTACTATCATATATGGATGGGATTATCCGGCATAAAGTTATACCCCGAGGGAGCCTGGATAAGCAGATCCTCAAGTCTCAGACACCTGAAAGATGAAAGATCTTAACCATCCATCCTGTTTAGTTCGATTTCATAACCTGATTTCTCCGCAATCCGCTTCAGCTGCTCCTGACAGTTCTCAACCAGCTTCTCATCTACCGCTGAATAGTTAACCTGCAATCTGCCTGTCTGTGCTATTATCCGGAGCCTGCCCTTCACCAAGGGGCGAAGGGGAGCTTCCATTCTTTCAATAAGGGAAAGTAACTCGGCTGTTATCATATTCCCGCGAGGAATCCTGGTTGCAAGGCAGGAGTCGGATGGATATTCCCTGACGTCAAGAAAGTCTCCCAGCTCTGCAATATCTTTCCTTCCCATACAGGCTTCCAAAAACGGATGGGCTATTCCGGTTTCTGAAGCGGCAGCCAGTCCCGGCCTGTACTCGTTCAGGTCATCAGTACTGGTTCCATCCATGACAATTTTGCAGCCCCGGGCAACCGCTTCCGCCTTCAGCCTGGTGTAAAGCTCCTTCTTGCAGATATAGCAGCGCATTTCAGTGTTCTGTGTAAACTCCATGCAGGACAGCAGATCCAGAGGGACGAACAACGATTCAACACAAAGTTCCTCAGTAACGCTGAGAATATGCTTTCTGTAAAAACCTGCCAGCAGCCTGATATCAGCGGTAAGTGACACAACACTTGAAGCTCCAAGGACCAGGACGGCGGACCTCAGAAGAGTCTCGCTGTCAAAACCACCCGAAAACAGTACTCCACAACGCTCTTTGTCGAGCAGGTACTGCTTCAGAATCTCAGGTACAGACAATGATTCCTCCTGATGGTAATATGATCATGCAGCCGGTTATATTATATGTTGTTAAATATTCTTCATGAATGAGAGGAATACAATGAAGATAGCTGTTTTTGATCCCTTCTGCGGTGTTTCCGGAAACATGATTCTGGGGGCTCTTGTGGACTGCGGGCTGGATATTGTCCATCTTGAAAAGATGCTTCGTTCGCTTGATCTAACGGGATGGGAGCTGTCAGCGGAAAAGGTGCTCAGAAAGAATCTGCAGGGAACCTTCGTGAAAGTCATTGTCCCGGAGGAGACTTCTTCCAGACATCTTCCCGACATTCAGCACATCATCTCCGAATCAAACCTGCCTGAACATGTCAGGGTAAAGAGCATCGATGCCTTTATAAGATTGGCAGAAGCAGAATCGCACGCTCACGGTATTTCAATCAATGAGGTTCATTTTCATGAAACAGGTGCAATGGATGCCATAATTGACATCGTCGGGTCCTTCTGCGGCCTTTATCTTCTCGGAATAGAGAGGGTTTACGCATCGGCTGTTGCGACAGGTACCGGGACAGTAGCATGCGCTCACGGTATCCTGCCTGTACCTGCTCCGGCCACAATGTATATTCTGAAGGGAGTTCCCACAGCACCAACGGATATAGACAGCGAACTTACAACTCCTACGGGAGCGGCTGTACTGGTTACAGCTGTTGAATCCTGGATGTGCCCTCCCCCACGCATGAAACCTCTATCAACGGGAATGGGCGCAGGGTCAAAGGACCTTCAGCGTCCGAACCTCCTCCGCCTTACGCTTGGAGAAACCACAGGCGATGCTTTGTGGAGTAGCGACAGATGCATTGAGATCAGGGCTATTATAGATGATATGGATGCGAGGATATGGCCTGATGCTGCCGGCAGCATCCTTGAATCGGGGGCTCTGGACTGCTATACCACCATGTGTATAGGCAGGAAGGGAAGACCTGCAATGGAGGCCACTGTTCTATGCCCTGCAGCCAGAATGGATGCTGTTATCGAATGTATATTCCGGAATACCTCAACAATTGGAATGAGGTTCTGTTCTATTGAGCGAGCCGTGCTTGAAAGAGATTTTCGGACAGTTGAAACCAGATTCGGTACTGTTAGAGTAAAACGGGTCTTCCTGGACGGAAAGCCGCTTCGGGAGGAGCCTGAATATGAGGATTGCGCAGAAACTGCAAGACAACATAATATACCGGTGCAGAAAGTCATTACAGCAGCCAGATTCGCGATATTAAAGATTGAAGGAAACGGGTAATTCTTCTGGAAGACTATTCACGGGAACTCCCAAGATCCGAGTTGAGCCGCAGGAGAATGCGATCGACTATTGTTTTTGTTATAGCAATGGTCGCTTCTGCATTCCTTCTCGGTTTTCTCTTCGACCTGGGGCCGGATACTCCAGTTGAGAATGTACTCTCAGATGTCGGGGATTTCCCCGCTGATCATATATGGTTCAACTCCAGCGAGCCTCTAAGTCTCTACGATCAGTTAAGCAGGCACGTGGTCGTGGTCTTTTTCTGCAGGCTTTCAACTCTTACTGACCTTCAGTATTTCTCCAGACTCGAGGCAATACACGAAGAATTCTTTGAGGAACCTTTTGTCGTAATCGCTGCCATCCAGACGGAAGAAACCTCAATAGATGAACTGTACGACATTGTCGAGGACTGGGGGATTGAATTCCCGGTGATTATAGACAACCTGGGAACAGTATCCAGTCGCTTTAATGTCAGTTCATTCCCTTCTGTGCTTATACTTGATTCAAGGGCAAGGGTGTCAGCAAGATTTTATGTCGGATGGGAAAAGACTGATCTCAGGGGCATAGTAGATGACCTGCTGCAACAGCTACGGGCAATGCGCTATTCTCAGATCGTTGTTTATCATCCTGACGGTGGTTCCTTTATTCCCAACTCATTAGCGGAGGGAAACTGAGGGATTGAATTTATCCGGTAACCTCAAGAGGTGCGATCTAGTCGATTGCCTTGAAGGCAAAGGACCGGATAGAACCCTGTTCAATGCTGCGAACGCTGTTCTTCAAAGCAGAGTGGGACCTGCAGTATATCTTAGAGGTCTAATCGAAATATCCAACAAATGCAGGAAGAACTGCTTCTACTGTGGGTTACGAAGGGATAACAGTTCGGTTTCCCGCTATGCTATACCGTTCGAGGAAATAATAGCCTGCCTTGAATCTGGCTATTCAAAGGGGCTTCGCTCTTTTCTTATTCAATCGGGAGAACTCCTGGGTAAGAATCACATTGAGCTTATTGAAAGAGTTCTTAAATGGAGCATGTCCAATCTCCCGGACACAGTTATGGTGCTGTCCGTGGGGGAACTACGTTTTGAGGAGTATGACAGATTGCTTCATGCCGGCGCTCACAGGTATCTTCTTAGAATCGAGACTTCGTCACCTGAACTTTACAGCAGGTACCATCCCCCGGACGGGATTCACTCCTATCAAGCAAGATTGAAGGCTCTTGAATACCTCCGGAGTTCAGGCTGGCAGACGGGAACAGGTGTGCTTATAGGACTACCCGGTCAGACGGAGGAGGATCTGGCTGACGATCTTCTATTCATGAAGCACATAGATATTGATATGATTGGAATGGGTCCATATATAGAAAACCAGGAGACCCCTCTGTGGGATAATAGAAACGAACTTCCGTCAGCTGATGACCGAATGTTACTGACATTAAGAATGATAGCTCTTGCAAGGCTGCTTATGCCAAGAGTGAATATTGCAGCAACCACAGCGCTTCAGACAATATGCTCCGATGGACTGGAAAGGGGACTCCTGGCAGGGGCGAACGTAATTATGCCGAGCCTTACTCCCCCGTCTTACAGAGACAACTATAATTTGTATCACGGTAAAACACTTGTTGGAGATACTTTTGAAGAGATTATTGAAGATCTGAACGGCAGAAGCGGCTCTATAGACAGAATAGTAGATATGAGTAATCCAGGCGACCCGCTGCATTTTACTGATCGCATGAATATCCAGAAGGAAGAAAGTAATGAAAAACAGCAGTATTGAAGTGCTGCTTGCAGTTCTCGGTAAGGGAGATATCACACCGTTCAACGCTCTCAGGCTGCTTAATTCCCATTTTACACCGGATCTGGGATTTGCCAGGGTGGATGCAGGAAGAGGAATAACTGCAGTTCTACCGGAAGTAATTCTGGCTCAGAGTAAAAGCCCCGAAGAGGTCCTGAAAATCACGGAGAATCTTTTCAACAGAACAGGCCTTGCCATCGTTTCCAGAATTGATGATTACCTGAGCAGGATACTTCTCGAAGCATTCCCTGAAGGAAAGTATTCTGAGCGGGGAAGACTGTTCGTAACGGGAGAATACAGGGAAACTCCTGACGGTAGCGAAGGTTCAGTGGCAGTTGTTTCAGCGGGGACCTCGGACCTTCATGCCGTTGAAGAGGCTTCCGTTATTCTTGAAACGATGAAAGTCGACACACGCCGTTTCTGCGATATCGGTGTGGCCGGAGTGCACAGACTTGCTGATGTCCTTCCTTCTTTAAGAAAGTGTACTGTATGCATTGTCTTTGCTGGAATGGATGCCGCTCTACCCACCGTGATCGGAGGACTCTACAGAGGACCGGTGGTTGCTGTGCCGACTTCAACGGGCTATGGTACTGCTTTCGGAGGAGTTACGGCGCTGCTTTCCATGCTTAACTCATGCAGCCCGGGGATATGTGTTCTTAACATAGATAACGGTCTCGGAGCCGCTGCGGCGGCCCTGAGAATACTGAGGGGATCCGAATAATGTATCTTGTAACTGGAGGCGCCGGTTTCATCGGAAGCAATATTGCCAGGGAAGCTCTGGCAAGAGGGATCAAAGTAAGAATTCTGGATAACTTCTCCACAGGACACTGGGCCAATCTGTCGGATATCAGAGATGATATTGAAGTAGTAGAAGGCGACATCAGGAGTTATCATATAGTCAGAAACGCAATGGAAGGCGTTGAAGTAGTATTCCACCAGGGAGCGTTGCCCAGTGTTCCCCGTTCAATTGCCGACCCTCTCACGACCAACGAAGTGAACGTACAGGGAACCCTGAATATCCTTCATGCAGCTTTGGATGCAGGCTGCAGAAGAGTTCTCTTTGCCTCTTCCTCCTCAATCTATGGAGATGCGCCTGAACAGGTGAAAAATGAAGATCTTCACGTAAGGCCGCTTTCTCCCTATGCGGTAAGCAAGCTCGCTGGTGAGAAATATATGCAGGTATTTCACCATATCTACGGACTGGAAACAGTGGCATTGAGATATTTCAACGTATTCGGCCCCTATCAGGACCCCGGCAGCCCGTACTCGGCTGTTATTCCCCTTTTCATCAGCGCCTGCCTGGAAGGTCGCAGACCGGAGATCAACGGTGATGGTCAGCAATCAAGAGATTTTACATACATATCGAATGTTGTACATGCCAATCTTCTTGCAGCTGACGCTCCGGCTGCTCCGGGAATGATGATGAACATTGCCTGCGGTGACAGCATTACCGTCAATCATCTTGCTTCAGAGATCGGCCGTCTTACAGGCAGAGTTGATATCGATCCCTCCCACAGGCCAGAGCGTCCCGGAGATGTAAAGCACAGCAGAGCAGATATTACCCTTGCGCGAGAACTTCTTGGGTACGAACCGGTGACTTCCTTTGAAGAAGGACTGGACAATACAGTATCTTTTATGCGAGAGCGCTGAGAATCCAGCACCCCATTAAGGAAACCATACGAAATTCATTAACTTTACAGCAGGAAGAGACATGAAACTCCTGAAAGACGGAAAAACTCTGCTCGCTGATGGCGCAATCGGTGAATACCTGTTTTCACTTGGATATCCGAGTAACTATCTGGCATGCGAAGCCGTTATCAGATCTCCTGAGATTCTGGCAAGTATACACCGCGAGTACGCTTCAGCTGGTGCAGAGATACTTACAACAGACACTTTCGACGCGAACACGGTAAAGCTGGATATTCGTGGACTGGCAGACAGGTGCGAAGAGATTAACTGCCGGTCGGTCAAGCTTGCTGCACGAAACAGAGATTGCGCAGTAATGGGCTCAATCGGTCCTCCAGGAACCGGCCGTTCATTTTGCACCGAACCCAGAAACTCCGAAAGACTGCGCGAAACGTACGCTTCACAGGTTGAGGGTTTGCTGAACGGAGGCGTTGATCTCATACTTCTTGAAACCCAGGTCGATCCGGTGCAGGCCAGGATAATTTATGATATCGTCAGGTCGTACTCGGAAGATATTCCCATCGCGGTCAGTTTCACATACGGACATGATCTCCTTACACCTTCTGGTTATTCCATCACGGATTCCATCAGCGAATTCAAAAATACAGACATAGTAATGCTCGGTTCCAATCACGGAATAGGTCCTCTTCAGTTCCTCGACATCCATAGAAGATTCGTAACGTCATCACCTTTCCCTGTGATGCTTCAGCCAAATTCAGGAACGGGAAAATATTTCGATGGCCGTTTCGTCTTCCCGGAGAACCCCGATCATTTCTGCAGATGCATGCTATCCTGCACAGGCAGGAGTACTTCCCTGATAGGCGGATGCTGCGGGACAACACCGGCTTTCATCTCTACTATTGCGCGAAAACTATCAGAAGGTACAGAAGTCAAAATATCTTCATCCTGGACTCCTGATGAAACTGATGAGATTCAGGATTGCGGAACAACCTACGATCCTCCGCCCCTCTCCGCACAGCTCGCGGGGAGAGACGCGCTTATTCTTGAGTTGCTACCTCCAAGGGGCGGCGATCTATCACTGTTCTCCTCCAGGGCTGAAAAACTGGGGCGGTTTGCGCCCGTCACGATAAGTATCCCTGATTCGCCCATGGGAAAGGTACGAATGTCTCCCTGTATCTCAGGACTTTACCTTCGGGAAAAACTCGGTATCGAGCCCCTGGTGCATTTTGCCCTGCGTGACAGAAGCCTGACGCGGATTCAGTCGGATCTCCTTGCTCTGTCCGGAAGCGGTCTGCAGGGTATCTTTCTCATTGCCGGGGATCCCCCCTCCCTGGGTGATTATCCCGAGTCAACCGCTGTATACGATCTTACAACAGACCAGACCCTGAAACTGCTTCAGCATCTTACCCGCGGAGAGGATCTGAACGGTAGAAGGATAGGGGCAGGTACGGGTTTCTTTCCCGGAAGCGCTGTTGCCCTCGGAGACCCGGATTCAGTTGATAAGATAAAAAGACGTTGGGAAGCAGGCTGCAGGTTTTTTGTAACCCAGCCTGTCTTTTCCATGGAAACAATAGAAAGATCGGCTGAACTCCTGGGGGAATATCCAGTTCTGCCTGCCGTGATGCCCTTTCGGAATAGATATTCCGCCGAATACCTTGCTTCCGAGGTACCCGGCATATCGATACCTGATCATATACTCGCAAAGGTCCATGAACTGGATGACTGTGATGTTCTATCCTTTTCTTTAGATTATCTTTCCGAGCTGATTGATGGAATGAGGAAAATGATCTCAGGCATTTACATTGCCGGTTCAAGAAAGGGTATGATCAAACTGGCGGAAGAATGGCGGGAGTGATGGGATGATGACACACGCTGGAAAATTGAGGAATCTACTTCAAAAAAGAATAGTGTTTCTCGACGGGGGAATCGGAACTGAGCTTATAAAAAGGGGCATGCCTTCAGGTGTTGCAGCGGAGGAATGGGCGGCATCAAATACGGAAATTCTCAAAGCCATACATTCCGACTACGCTGAAGCCGGAGCTGATATTGTTCTTACATGCACTTTCGGTGGTACGAATGCAAAGCTCAGAACCCCTGACATCGTGAGAGATCTTAACCACGGGCTTGCTGAAGCAGCACTGGATGCTGTAGGTGGCAGAGCCCTTGTCGCGGCGAGTATCGGTCCCACCGGTAAACTGATACATCCATCTGGAACAATGACATGGAAAGAGACCTATCGCCTTTTCACTGCGCAGGCAGAAGCTCTTGCTGATACGGGTATTGATATTTTCTTTCTGGAAACATTCTCGGACCCAAGGGAACTGAAGGCTGCAGTTCTGGCCATAAGGGACAATGTTCCAGATGCTTTTATTTCGGCCCAGATGACCTTTGGCAATGGGGGACTATCTCTATCCGGCACATCTCCAACAGCGCTTGTAGTTCTGGCGAATCAGCTTCCAGTAGACGCAGTCGGGTCCAACTGCGGAACCGGCCCTGTGGAACTGCTACCGATAATTCAGGAGATGGTCCGTTTTTCCAGCAAGTGGATATCAGTGGAACCCAATGCAGGTCTTCCTGTAGACGGAGTCTACGAAATGACTCCCGACAAATTTGCGGGATGGCTTGAAGATTTCGCACGAAGCGGAGCAGCAATCATTGGCGGCTGCTGCGGCAGCGGTCCTGCGCATGTGCGGGAGTATGTCTCTCTCCTTGAAAACCGTCCAGTTGTAGAATTGCACACGGAAACACTTCAACTTCTTACATCCGTGGACAGGATGGTTACTATCGGGGACAAAATGCTCACGGTCGGAGAATCTATCAACCCTACCGGAAAAAAGAACCTGCAGAATTTCCTGTCGAAAGGAGATTTTTTCTCAGTTATCTCTCTGGCCAGAGCCCAGGGAAGGGCCGACCTTATTGATGTAAACCTTGGTCTTGAAAGGCTACTTCCTGATGGTTTTGTCCATGAGGTCTTCAGCAGGCTTTCTATCGGTTCGCCCCTTTCCGTCGACCTTTCCGATCCAGGTAATATAGAAACCGCCTTCTGCGAAATAGGAGGAATCGGTATTCTGAACTCCCTTATCAGTACGAAGAAATATATCGACGAAAGAATAGATACTCTTCTCCGTCACGGCGGCTACGCTGTACTTTTACCCATTGATGAGAATGGACCCGGCAGAACTGCAGAGGAAAGGCTTAAAAAGCTGGAAAAGGGAATTGCTCTTCTGAGAAGCCATGGATTTCCTGAGAACAGAATAATCGCTGATCCAATTGTGAAACCTCTTGGCACAGGCGCTGACAGCAGGTTGATCCTTGATACCCTCAGACTGTTCAGACAGAAGGGACTGTTAACCATAGCGGGAATATCGAACGTTTCATATGGCCTGCCTGATAGAAGCGCTCTGAATGCAGCCCTTCTGGCATCGCTCGGATCTTCAGGACTGGATATGGCTATCGTGGATGTTCTTGATTCGAAAGTGCTGGAAATGCACAGAAATACACAGATCCTCATGGGAAACATAGACCCGGTTGAGAGAAGACTTCCCGAGTTGGACCCTCAGGGAATATCCCCGGATTTCATGGGGATTCTAGTAAAGAGCATCATCATAGGAGACCGCCGACAGACCGAAGCAACCGGTCGGGAACTGCTTGAAAGCGGCCGGACAGCAAGAGAGATTCTGGAAGAGGGCCTTTCACCAGCAATGAAAAAAGTCGGAGACCTGTACAACCGGAAAAAACTTTTTCTGCCTCATCTCATAGCTTCGGCCGGGGCTTCTGAAGTTCTGACGAAGCTTATCAGACCTTACCTTGATAAGGAGAAAGTTTCTTCATGTAAAGGCAGGATAGTTCTTGCATCGGTGAGGGGTGACATACACGACATCGGTAAGAATCTTGTTGCCATTTTCCTCAGAAATGCGGGTTTCGAAGTTTTCGATCTTGGTAAGGATGTGCATGCCGATGAGATCGTAACGAAAGCCGCGGAAACCAATGCGGACATAATTGCTCTGTCAGCACTTATGAGCACAACAGCACCTGAAATGGAAAAAGTTATTTCTCTTGCAAAATCCCAAGGGGTCTCCGCCCGCATTATGGTTGGAGGAGCTGTACTGACAAAGGACTACGCAGATTCAATAGGGGCAGACGGGTATGCAGCAAATGCGTACAGCGCAGTACAGACAGCATCAAGTCTTATGAGGAAAGATAAAAGCTGATATTAACGTTTCTGCCGAATCCTACTCTACTTCCAGTATATAAACCTTCTGGTAACCATCCACTGGATCCTCTGCATAAGCAAGGATTCCGTTGCCGTCTATGTAAAATCTCCAGGAATTGCCGTCCGGATGCTCTCCTGCTACTTCAGCGTAGTACATCAGTTCACCAGAGTTACTGTAAACGCTGAATGCAGGAACGGTGGGACCGCCATGCTGAACCCAGATGTTCCCCTCTCCATCAATTTCAAGACCCCTTATCAGAGGTTTGTAAGGGGCGGGTTCAATGGAATACATCTGATCGTCTCCCATGGCTGACATTTTAGCTGTAAGGATCAGCCTTTCCATTTC
>JAIOSX010000174.1 GCA_021107345.1 Candidatus Aegiribacteria sp. | reverse complement strand
CTATGTTACTCTGGGTGGAAGTTACAGAACCCCTACTTCTCTCATGTCCAGTGGCAGGACCATGGCTCTTCATGTTTACTATCTTGCCATGGAAACCAGGGCATTTGATAAGGCTCTTGCGACAGGTGCTGTTCTGGTCGTACTGATAATTCTACTTAATCTGGTAATCAACACCGTATCAAGATGGCTTTCAACATGACAGGTAAGAAGGTAATGAAGACTATCAACTACTCATTGTTTTACGGAGATTTTAAAGCCCTGAACAGCATAAGCATGGATATACCCGTAAACAGGATAACGGCGATAATAGGTCCCTCCGGGTGCGGCAAGAGTTCTCTGATCAGAAGCTTCAACAGAATGAACGATCTTATTGGCAATATGAGAACAGAGGGAAGTATTCTGATAGATGGGGAAGATATCTATTCCCAGGATGTTGTTGATCTCCGCAGGAAGGTGGGAATGGTCTTTCAGCGGCCAAATCCGTTCCCCAAATCTATATTTGATAACGTCGCGTATGGTCCTCGTATTCATGGGATCAGGGATAAGTCGAAGCTGGCGGCGATTGCCGAGAAAAGTATCAGGGACGCGGCTCTCTGGGATGAAGTGAAGGATGATCTTGGCAGGTCGGCATTCTCCCTTTCCGGTGGACAGCAGCAGAGACTCTGTATAGCAAGGGCACTTGCCGTGGAACCTGAGGTTATTCTGATGGATGAACCTGCATCCGCACTTGATCCGGTGGCCACTCTGAAAATAGAAGAACTCATGGAGAAGCTTAAAAGCAAGTATACCATCGTGGTTGTAACTCATAACATGCAGCAGGCCGCAAGGGTGTCGGATTTCACGGCTTTTCTGCTCACTGATCTGGAAAGATCCGGAAATCTGATTGAATTCGGCCCAACAAAAGAAATGTTCACAAATCCGGTTGACAGCAGAACGGAAGATTATATCTCCGGCAGATTCGGATAGAGGAGAGAAAGAATAATGGTCAGAGAAACTTATGAAGCGGAAATGAACAGTCTCAGAGAAGAACTGCTCATACTCTCAAGGATGGCGGAGAATGCCCTTGATAGATCAGTCAGGATTCTCAAGGATAGACAGTTCAGCGAGGGTGAGGGGCTTATTCTGAACGATGAGAATATCAATCTTCAGTGCCATGATATCGAGGAACAGTGTCTGAATATTATTGCGACTCAGCAGCCGGTAGCGGGTGACCTGCGCTTTCTCTTCGCAACCATGCAAATAGCAATGGAGCTTGAAAGAATTGCCGACTATGCAAAGGGCATAGCGGTGATAAACAGCAAGATTCCTCCCGGAACGCATGTGAAACCCCTCATAAATATCCCCCGGATGCAGGAAAAGGCATGTGAAATGCTCAATCTGTCCATTAAAGCATTCCTTGACCGTGATATCTCAATTGCTGAGAAGCTGCCCGCAATGGATATTGAAATTGACCTGCTATACGAACAGGTTTACAGGGAACTGATTACACATGTAATGCAGAACCCGGAAAGAATGGCAGATGCCATGCTGCTGACCTTTGCAGCCCATAACCTTGAGCGAGTCGGGGACAGGGTTGTCAATATATGTGAACGCGTCGTCTACCTCTGTACCGGTGAAGTGGTGGACATGAGCTGAAAGTCCGCCTATCTTGAACCTATTGAATTCTTATTTACAGGAACTGATAGGTGCATGGTTTAATACCTGAACTGTTTTTTGAATATGATAATCCATATACTGTCAACATGAAGGGACATCTATGATAGGGATATGTATCAAGGCGGGTTTCACCTGCCCCGATTGCGACAGCTATATACCCATGAATGCCTTGGTCGAAAGTCTCAGGTGCCCTGCATGCGGCACGGATCACGACCTCACGGTTGATCACTGGAAGACCGTTCTGGATGATGCTATTGAGGAAGCACCTCATAGTGAGGAGGGCGAGGGTTCCAGCTCCACAGTGTTCGGAAGTTTCAATTACAGGATTGAGTATGGAAGGCTGAACCCCAGATATTCTGGAACTAAGGATGATATCCCTGTTGAGGAGATACTGAAACATCTTGAGGACGGATACTTGTCTCATCCAGATACAGGAGAGAGGACGTTCATCCGTAAACTCCCGTATATCTACGATGGTGAGTTTTCCGGGATCGTTGTGCTTATCGGTGAAGAGACTTCTCTGATTCCCGGAAGGGGAGAGGGCGAGGAACTTCAGGTAGAGAATTCAAGTAATCCAGTAGCTCTGCAATGTCCAAACTGCGGAGGAAGCCTCATCGTAAAAGGGAGGAACAGAACTGAGACGTGCAGATTCTGTGATACTGAAGTTCACCTTCCCGATGATCTGTGGAAGATCCTTCACCCCGTTCGGAAATCGATTCGCTGGTACTTTCTGTTCAATTACAGCAGCAGGCCTTTCGGCTGGGAGGGGGAAGTCTTTGAAGGTGTCCCCGCCGGGGATGGGGGTGTATGCCTGATCGTTTGTAACGATAACGGAGAAATGCCGATATTAACCTGCCTCAGGCCTGACAGAACAGAGGTCTGGAGGCGGGATGATCTGAAGCTGGAATGCGACCTTGAAGATTGTGTTCCCGGACCGGTTGCTGATTGTGACGGTAACGTCCTGATAATGCATGAGAACAGGATGGACCTCTATTCCATATCTCTTAAGGATGGTTCAGTCACCGGCGTCATAAAGGGCGCTGAAAAGAATGAGGAAGTAAGCGGTAAATTAGTGGAGCCTCTCAATATGGATGAGGTTCAGGGGATGACATCTTTTCCCGATGGAAGCATCATGCTTCTTAAATCACGTAATACGGACGATGGCTATTACCTGGAATTCCTGCGCTTTGACCGGGAAGGTAATCCCCTGATGCTATGGAAGCCCGTGGAAAAAGCAGAGGAGAAAGCAGAGGAGAAGAAACCCGGCTTTTTTGCCCGTCTTTTCGGATTCTATTCCAAAGCTTCACAGAAGGGTTATATTCCATATCTTGATGGTATCGTAGACCGCCCTGAGAAACTTAAAGATGCCTACGTTGAAATGGCGTCCGGACCGGATGGCTCGCTTTATCTGCTTGATTACAATAGATTGGCCGCCTTCGATACAGATGGAAACATGAGGTTTTCCGTTAAACTTCCCGGCAGAAGTACCTGGGGTAGACCAGTTGCCAATAGCGAGGGGGAAGCTTTTGTTCTTATGGAGAAGAAGCATGACAGGTTCGAGATTCAGAAAATCTCAGCTGCAGGAGACGTATCAATTCATGCTGCAAGCGTTAAAGACGGCGGCAAGATTGAGGAATGTGATTCGATCATACTAGCATCAGACGGGATGATCCACGCCTTTGGTTACGGCGGCGTATGGATTACAATCGATTCATCAACTGTAGCCCGGCGCGATTAAGTCAAGCTTTCATTCGATGTCTCTCCACGGATTCGAACATCCTTTGCTAAGCAATACAGGCAAGGTGGGAATCACAAGTCCCTTCTTGACTATTTCTCAGACGATTGTTATTACCTCATTGAAATAGTAACCTGTTAATTGTTTTCAATCATCATCATAAATGTCTGGAGTGGGCAAATTTGAGCAATTCTCTGGAATACCTATTGATGAAGCTGGGTCTCTCCGGGCTTGAAGCTGAGGCGTACCTGACTGTACTTGCCGAACCTGACAGCACCGGCTACAGGATCTCGCAGGTACTTGGCAAACCTGCTCCCAATACCTACAAAGCGCTTGATTCTCTTGTAATCAAAGGAGCGATACTTGCTGACGAGGGAAGTAGGAGCAGAACGTTTACCGCTGTACCGGTAAGGGAACAGGTCATTCAGAGAAGCCGCAGACTGGAGATGCTCGCCGATGAAATAGAGAAGGGCCTGGAAAGGACTCAAAAACCCCGGTCAGAGGAAGGTGTATACAAGCTTTCGACTGTTCATCAGGTTCTGGCAAGGGCTCAGGAAATGATAGAGAATGCCCGAGAAACAATTATCGTTGATGCGGATAACCAACCAATAGATCATCTGTCCGGATATTTCCGGGCGGCTGCCGAACGGGGTGTGAGCGTTCTGCTTCACGGCCGTGAACCTATGAGTATACATGGATGTGAATTCATAAGCAGCGTTACCGAGGGATGGGAGGGCGATCTGCTGGTTCTTATTACTGACAAGATGGAGTATCTGGTGTCGTTCATGTCAGGAGACATGCGATCGCTTATCAATGGTGTATGGAGCAGAAATTTCATTGCCCCCTGCATGTATCGGGGCTACATGATCAAGACCCTGTTCTACAGAATCAGTATGATGATGGGGGAAGAGAAGTACTCACTGGATGATATCAGAGCGGAGCTTCTCCGACTCTGGACCCGATGGGGTTACAGTGACTCCGGCAAGGATGCTCTGATGAATGTCCTCAGAAAACAGGATAACTGATTTACCCTTAATTCCATAATCCGGAATAATCACCGAATTTGATTTCAGGAAATGTCTTAATCGGTTTCCGGTACTTGACGAATAAATATTATTTGCTATATACAAATAACAAAAGTAATTTGCAATACACAGATAACATATACTAATAACTGAATGTGTTGTTACGAAAGGAGATATCATGAAATACCTGGCTGTTACATTGTTTGCTATACTGTTCATGTGGCCCATATTCTCCGAATTATCCGCAGGCTGGCTGAAGCATATGATCACGGATTCATTTTCGGGAGCTATTTCGGTGAAACTTGTAGACATCGACGAAGATGACGATCTGGACATCCTCGGAGCTGCCTGGAATTCCGGGATCTCATGGTGGGAGAACGGAGGCGGCTCGTTCAGCATGCATACCATCGATGACGGGTTCACAGGTGCCATATTCGTGGAGTCGGAAGATATCGATGGTGATGGTGATATAGATATTGTAGCATCATCCAACGGATCCGATACCATCGAATGGTGGGAGAACAGTGGAGAGGAAGTTTTCACTGAACATCTGATATCCGACAGTTTCGCGGGTGTCCACTCGGTATACGCTGGTGATATGAATGGTGATAACGATATTGATCTGATCGCCGTCTCGTTTGATGACGACCTTGTATGCTGGTTTGAGAACGATGGGTCAGAGAACTTTACCGAATGGGTAATCTCGGATGATGTCGATGGACCCTGGACCGCGTATCCCGGTGACATCGATAGTGATGGCGACCTGGATGTTGCTGTTGTCTACAGGCTTGCGGATGAGATCAGATGGTTCGAAAATGATGGAAGTGGCAGCTTCACAGGACACATTGTGGATGGAAGCTTCGATGGTGCGCACATTGTTATTATCCGGGATCTCGATAATGACGGTGATGAAGATATTGTCGCAACGGCAAGAACTGCGGACATGATAGCCTGGTACGAGAATGGTGGATTGCAGGATTTCACAAAGCACATAATAGCGGATAATTACGATTGGCCCACATTTGTCAGTCCCGCGGATCTGGATGGCGATGGCGATCTGGATATCGCCTGCGCGGCGTACAACGATAATGACGTATCATGGCTTGAGAATAATGGAAGCATGTCATTCACGATGAACCACATAGATACTGAATATGATGGAGCTATCCCTGTAGCCGCAGGTGATATCAACGGAGATGACAGGATAGATATAGTATCCTGCGCATACAATCTTAACGCAGTAACATGGTGGGAGAATACTGGTTTCACATCAGTCGAGGAAAGTGAAACAGCGGGGGGATACCTCACTTCATTGATAACAGTTCCAAATCCTTCAAACGGATCCTTCACCATGGAGTTTTCAGTAAATGATAACTGCAATGTTTCTGCGTGCATCTTCGATGTATCAGGCAGGCTGGCTCTGAGTATCATGGAGGATGCATGCAGTGGTGTTCACAGAATTCCCGTTTCAGAGTTAGCCACAGGTATATACCTGGTACATCTCAGAAGGGGAGATACTGTATTAAGCCGCAGGATATCGGTTATCCGGTGATATCTTTTGAATAGTAATCAGTATCCTGAACAGCATCAGATGCTGACGCTTCGGAGATTGTCGAAGATTTACATTTTCAGTCTTCTGAACTGCCTGAACAGGAGTATTGCTCCCCAAATAAGGGATAAGGAAATAATCAGCTTACCTCCTGTGGCCGCAATGTTTGCAATCAGGTGATCATGCCTGAGCAGATTCAACTCGGTAAGTATGAAATTCCAGTCGTGAAAACCGTACGGGGATGAAGCGCCAGTATTACCACCGAGAAGCTGAAGACTCATTGATCTTGAGTCATTTATATATGGAGCCATGTCCAGTATACTTTCTCCCATCCACCACAGACCTATGGAGGCACCGAAAGTGTCACGGGTCTTGATCAGGAGGACAAGGGTACAGATCAATGGCATGATAACCTGCCCCAGACTTCCACCAAGGGAATGCATAACTCTGCCCAGAGGCCTGAAAACAATATGTCCCGCTTCATGGAAAGGCAGGTTAACAAGATGCAGGAAGGATTTTCCTACATAGTTGCTTTCGATGGAACACTGAAGGAACTTAATGCTCCAGATGAAGAGGAAAATGAAAACGATGAGCCTTCCTATGAAGTACACGATTTCAATTTCATCTTTTGTGTGGAACATATAATTGAAAATGCGCTTTAGCGGCGACCGTTTTTCAGTCTCATTGAAAGGTGATCTTATCAGTATCCTATCGTAATCCAAAGGTTTGTACTGGCTGAAGATTAATCCGCATCGGACACATTCGTTGTTTTCATCATTTTGTTCATGTCCGCATTTTGGACAGTTCATATCAGTTCAAGCAGTACGGATGGATCATCCATCTTCTGAACATGTCCGATTATGGCTGCTTCGGTATCCCCGTGTTCCCTGAGGGTTTTAACAAGGGCATCCGCCTGATCCTGCCTGACGGTTGCAAGCAGTCCTCCGGAAGTCTGGGCTTCGGCGAACAGTGAATAATATTTTCTGTCAACGTTTTCCCCGATTTTCAGGAAAGGGTCAACGTAGTCAGAACACTTACAGACGCCCTTTGGATTGAATTTGTCAAGTAGACCGGGCAGGCCCGGCAGGAGCGGTACATCTTTCGAATTTATCACTATCCTGACTCCAGCATTCCTGGCTACGGGTAGCGAATGACCCAGAAGGCCGAAGCCTGTAACATCTGTCAGGCAGCTTACATCGAACCTCTGTATTATCTCGGAGGCGTACTTGTTCAGCCGTTCCATCCAGTAAACGAAAGCGTTGAACT
Organism: Candidatus Aegiribacteria sp.; assembly: GCA_021107345.1. The sequence continues at coordinate 6,546 of JAIOSX010000174.1, read as the reverse complement.
GCTCCGAGTTCAGACCGCCATTCATCATGGCATCGCAGCAAACTCCCGTACCGATAGGTTTTGTCAGGATTATCAGGTCTCCCGGTTTTGCATTGTCATTCGTAAGGGCTGTTCGGGGGTTTGTAATTCCTGTTACGCTCATACCGTAACAGAAATCCTCCTGTTCCATGGTGTGTCCGCCCAGGAGAACCACACCTGATTCATGAAGTTTTTCCGCAGCCCCTGTAAGAAGTTCCTCGATCGCTTCAGGCGGGATCTTCCCCGCAGGATAAGCCAGATGGTTCATCGCCGTAATTGCTCTGGCTCCCATAGCCCAGATATCCGAAAGGCTGTTTGCGGCTGCTATCCTTCCGAAACTTCTTGGATCATCTACTATAGGGAAGAAGAAATCAACGCTTTGAACGAGGGCTATCTCGTCGGTAAGCCTGTATACTCCCGCATCGTCCATCGTCTGCATCCCGACAATAAGGTTGGGTGAATCGGGTAGAGGCAGTTTTTCAAGTATCCCGGCCAGCCTGGTCGGGTTAAGTTTGCCTGCTCAACCGGCGCAGGGGCCGTACTCCGTCAGCCTTATCTCTTTACCTGATGGAAGCGAACGCTGGGGAATACCGCCGCACTGCAGTTTCTCCTGGAGAAATTCGCAGTAGGTCTGCTGGTGCCTGTCATGATGAAATGCTATGCATTCCGAACATTTTCCCCGTCTTTTACAGTCGGAGGGACATGGACAATTTTCTCCTGTATAAAGCTTGAAATCTGGCAAATCATCTCATTTCATAGGATATTGGTATTTAATACCTGCAGCCGAAATATACAAAAGCCTGCAACTGGGAACAGCTATTCATAGTCTTCCTTTGAAGGCATGTAATTTCTGTTTTTCTTCAGAAGACTACGTCTTTTCTTTTCCGCCAGTCTATCCTTCTCAGATGCTGCTGAAGGCTTTGTCAGTTTCCTTTTCACCGGAATTTCAGAAGCCTTTCTAATAAGTTTGATCAGCATGTTTACAGCGCTTCCCCTGTTTTTTATCTGTGAGCGGTGCTGCCTGGCGTGGATTACCAGAATACCTTTCCTGTTCACACGGTTGCCGCATATTTCCTCAAGGCGTTTCCTTACTTCCTCCGGAAGGGAGGGTGAGTTCCGTATATCGAATTTCATTACTACCGCGGATGCTGTTTTGTTAACCTTCTGCCCACCGGGGCCTCCCGAATGAACAAAATCGAATTCGAGTTCATCTTCCTGTATTTTTATTGATCCTGTTATTTCTATCATCACTGCAATACTCTTTTGTATATCATCCTTGACCCTTTACCATCGAAGTATCATCTTGCATTAAGGAATATGTAGTACAATACAGAAAAGGAAAGGAGTTTTCATGTCACAGGCAGCTCCAATAATTATTGTTTTTGCGATAATAGGTATCGGCATCTGGACAGTGGTAATGATGGGTAAGAAGCGGACAGCCGCCTGGGAAGGGATTGCTCAGAGGCTTGGTGCCAGATTTACACCTAAAGGTTCAACCCTTTTCTCTAACTTACCCTTCCAGCTTTTCAACACAGGATCAAGCAGGAAGATGAGGAACCATCTTGAATGGGAATCGGAGGGTGTTACAGTCCATCTTGCCGATTATCAGTATACAGTACACAGCCATACAGGCAGAAACCGGACATCAAAAACCTACAGACAGACAATCTGTATTCTGGAGAAGGAAGGACTGGATCTTCCCAGGACTTTTCTGAGAAGGCAGATGGCATTGCTTGACTGGGTTGGAAATAAGTTTGGCGCTCAGGATATAAACTTTGATGAAGATCCGGAGTTCTCAAAAGCTTTTGTTCTGAAAGGCGATGAAGTACGCACACCACAGATCGTAGGGCCTGAACTCAGACAGCACCTGCTTCAGCATAAGAAATCCTTCAAGACAGTTGAAATGAACGGCAATGCCATTATGACTAATTTTGGAAAGAAAAGAAAACCGGAAGAATACGCTGATCTGGTGGATCTGGTTATGCCGGTCTATTACATGGCGGACAACCAGGGCAGCGCCTGGTAAAAGAGATGGGAGGGACGGAGAGGGACGGAGGTAATTAGATTTTTTAATTACCTCCGTCCCTCTCCGACCCTCTCCGTAAGGAATATCAGTTCTTATGAAGAATATTGAGATGAAAAGGGAATATCTTGATGATCTGAGTGGGCTTTATAACCGACGATATCTTAACATAAAAGGTCCTGAGTCTTTACAGAAAGCCTGCCGGGAAAGCAGTCCTTTGTCAATCTTACTTCTTGATCTTGACCATTTCAAAAATATAAACGACACATACGGGCATTCAATGGGTGATTCGGTACTTGTTCAATTTTCATCCTTTTTAGAGGATATCATCAGGCAGGATGATTCAGTATTCCGTTATGGTGGAGATGAATTCATATGTCTTCTACCCAAAACCAATTTCAAACTGGCATGCAGAATTTCTCAACGATTTATTGAGCAATGCCGGTCAAGGGAGTTTGCACAAATCAGGTTGACAATGAGCATTGGCATTGCCTCCTGTCCTGAAGATGGTAATGACTGGTTTCCCCTTTTCAATATTGCCGATAAAAATCTATACAGCGCGAAAAGGCATGGCAGGGATCGTATTGGAATCCGAGCCCTTCTTGAGAAGAGCCTGATCATTCCTGCCGTTGAGCTGATCGGACGATCTTCAGAGCTGTCAATGCTGGAGGATATAGTAGAATCCGTTCTCTCCCTCAGGGGAGAAGCGGTCTGTATCAGCGGTGAAACCGGTGTCGGAAAAACTCGACTATTTCAAGAATTGTCACTTGCCAGGTCTCAAGAGAAGACAATATTCATATGCAGCAATCTGTCGACCACGACCCGTTCCATTCCCTATTACCCATTCAGGGAAGTTCTTCGTTTTCTAGTCTTCATGCAGGATGAGCAACACTTTGATAAACTTCCCAGGGTTTATCAGATAGAGCTTGCCAAGATCGTCCCTGAAATTCTTAAAAGGCCTGTGGAAGAAGGCAAAGAAGTTCTGATGGTCGACAGATTCAGACTCTTCGAAGGTGTGAGGAAATTCCTTGAACTTCAGATCGCGAATGGTCCTTTGTTCATCTGTATTGATAATATTCACTGGGCGGATGAAAATTCACTTGAGCTTCTTCACTACCTTGTAAGAGCTTTTCGAAGCAAACCCATTCTATTCATACTGGTCTATCGGATTGAAGAGATTCAACACAGTGCTTTTCAGAATGTTCTGCATTCCATGGCTCGTGAGAACCTCATGAAGAAAATTACTCTTGAACCTCTGGACAAACACGAAGTTACCACGATTATCTCATCTATCATAGATACGGAATCTTCACCAGAACTTACCGAGTACATTTACAGAGAAACCGGGGGCAACCCGTTTTTCATAGAAGAACTGCTGAAATCTCTTAAGGATGATGGTGCTCTGAACTGGAACGGAAGTGAATATGAGTTTGATGAAAGTTCAGCAAAGACGATTCCTTATTCAGTAGAAGGCGTAATCGAAAGAAAACTGGAGAAACTTAGTGATAGAGCCTACTCTCTTCTGGAGCATGCCTCCGTTATAGGAAGAGCATTCAGCTTCAGATTTCTCCATGAAGTAACAGGGATTAACGAGGGGCAGCTTTTTGATCATCTGGACGAGATTCTTGAGAAAAGGCTGCTTTCAGAGGGAAATGGGGAGCATTACGTATTTTCCGAGGATATTGTTCGAGAAATAATATACAACCGTATGAGCAAAACAAGGTTGAGTCGGTTTCATCATGGAGTGGGTGAGAAACTACTCTCTTTGAACAGTGGAAATATTGAGAAAGTTGTCGAGGAGCTCTCGTATCATTTCTATCAATGCGGTGATCACGAAAAGGCGGTTGAATTCAGTATTATTGCGGGAGACAGAGCTAAATACGCTTATGCCAGCCGGGATGCCATCAGATTTTACACAAGGGCAATAGACACTCTGGAATCTTCCGAAAATGCTGATACTGAACCAGGACTGTCTGAATGCCTGAGAAACCGTTCTTCCGTATACAATCTGATAGGAGAAAACGATCTTGCCATAGCTGATCTTGAGAAGGCGATTGTTCATTCGGAAAAAACGGGGAATCTTGTAGACAGGGCTGATAGTCTTATCGAAATCAGCAGGGTTTACAAGGATATCTCGCTGTATGACAAAGCAGTGGAAACCGCTGAAAGCGCACTCAGGATATACAGAAAAGTAAAGAACATCAGAGGTGAAGCATCCAGTCTTACAAGAATCGCCGTCGGGAAGCGAATGCTTCGCGAATACCAGATTTCTATTGAATACTTCCAGCGTTCTCTGAAAATAGTACGGAAGCATTCTCTGCATAAGATTGAAATGAATGCATTGAACGGAATGGGCTCATCCTATACTGGAATGGGTGAATATAAAAAGGCATTGAAGCTTTACGATGAATCCCTGAGTATCAGTAAGAAAGTAGGCGACAAAGCAGGTCAGATAGCTTCACTGGTAAATACAGGGAATATCAAATACTACAGAGGGAATTTCACGGGAGCTATTGAATTGTATCGCAAAGCAATGAGTATCATAAAAGCCATCGGGAATCGCAGAGCTGAAGCAATCACGTGTAATAATCTTGGTTGCATCTGCATACTTACGGGAGATTATGAAAATGCTCAGAAATACCTGAGCAATTCCCTGGAAAAGTACAGAGAAACAGGAGATAAGGTCAATGAAGCCGGATGTTTCCTTAATCTTGGAGAAATGTATGCCAGACATGGGAATATCAAGAAAGCGATCGATATAATTGAAAATGCGATAAGAATTTATAAGGAAACACCCGATCCGGACGGACTCACTAAATGCTACATTCGAAAAGGCAGGGCTTATCTTGAGAATTGTGATATTCACAATGCCAGGGATTGCTTTACTAAAGCTGAAGAAATTCTGAAGGATTTAAAGTCAAAACTACTGACTGCTTCATTACTGACAGCAACAACGACCCTTTCTCTGGAAGAAGGAGACACAGTTCACGCCAGAAAACAGCTGGAAGAACTCTTATCTCTTCTGAAAGAATTCGATTCAAAGGAAATACAGGCTGCAGCATTCTACCTTGAGGGTCGGGTATCTCTTAAAGATGGGGACTTCAACACAGCAAAATCCAGTTTCAACAGGTCATTGTCGCAATTCGAGGAGCTTAAGGAAAGGTTCATGCTTGCCAAGGTTTATTACTACCAGGGTTTGATGTTCGGGGAATTGGGTAATAAAACCGAGGCTGATGAAAGAACCAGGCAGTCATTTGAAATATTCACTAAACTTGACGCAAAGAAATGGCTGGCTAAGTTCAACACGTAGTAATCCTTCTCCATCACTTGTGCGAACTACTCCAGTAAGTACAGTACCTGATAACCCTCTTCGGGGTCTTCCTCCCACGCAAGAATGCCTTCCTGAGAGACACTTGTTTTCCAGCTCCAGCCGTCACAGGGGAATATGGTGTGATGCAGAAGGTTGCCGTTCGTATCGAAGATATCAAAAAAGGGTGTATTGACTGTACCGCGCCTTACCCACAGGTTGCCATCAGGTCCGATATTAACGCCGATAACCATATCCTTGAATGGATCAGGTTCGAATTCAAAGGGAAAACCTCCCCCACCGCTCATCCTGCTGATGTAGTTGGTTACGTAGGTGCTTTCAGCGGCGATTTCAGCAGGTGTCTTTTCCACCGGAGCCAGATCCATTGAAATGCTGAGAATTTCCTCCCCCTCCGGATTCCAGCCAGTTATTCGATACTCCTCACCATCCTTGAGGGAGAAATAGATCCTGTCGGAACCGTTTCCACCGATACTGAGAGGATCAAGCATATCGATAAGGAACATGGATGGATTTTCCATTATTTCATTCATGCTTGCTTCTATGGAATCCTGCCAGAGGATCAGATCCCATTCTTCCTCTCCATATGTGTATAATGCTACACGGCGATTCATTACGATTCCCCCATCGGTCATGTCAGTACCGATTTTGTAACCAACATACCGATTCTCTGAAAGGGGAGTTCCCTGGAACGGAGGGTTTTGTGGCCACAGGCCGATCTCCTCTACAAATTGCAGCGAATCATCGAAAACCACGAATCCCTTTTTTCCCGGGTCAAGCACCATGAGCCTGCCATCGGACATCAGAAACATCCCCCAGGGCATGACCAGTTCGCCCGGACCGTTGCCATGTCTTGAAATCTGCCGGAGGTAATTTCCGTTACTGTCGTAGACCTTCATGCAGGAAGCAACCTGATCAAGCACAAGAATCCTGCCCCTCCGGTCGATAACCGTGCTGATTATGGCACCGAAGGTGTTCGTAGAATCCCCCAGCTCAACTCCTATTTCAAGAACCGCCTGAAGGGTATCCACCGGAAGCACCGGCATATCCTGAACACTTACGGGTTTCTGACCGTTTCCACCGCATCCTGAAAGTACAGTAATGAGACAACCGAAAACAGTTAACAGGCATTTCATACAATTTCCTCCCAAATGCATATTTTCCATACAACTACTCAAGT
>JAIOSX010000341.1 GCA_021107345.1 Candidatus Aegiribacteria sp. | reverse complement strand
TCTGTCTACCCCTCCGGCTCTAAGGAGTGTGAGGTATAGCTCAGTGGCTAGTCTGAGATAGACCTGCTGGTTCATACTACCGTACCTGGTTCCAAAAGGCTCTGCCGCAGCACCTCCGTATAATGGCTGAAGCACAGGTGTTTCAACCTCCAGAAATGCATTTGAATCAAGGTATGACCTCAAAGAGGACATGATTCGGCCTCGGTTTACGAATCTGTCATGTGTATCCGGATTCACATGACAGATTCGTAAAACGAAGCCGAATCATATCCTCTTTGAGGTCATACCTTGATTCAAATGCATTTCTGGAGGTTGAAACACCTGTGCTTCAGCCATTATACGGAGGTGCTGCGGCAGAGCCTTTTGAAACCAGGTACGGTAGTATGAACCAGCAGTTTTATCTCAGAATAGCCACTGAGCTATACCTCAAACGCCTTATAGCCGGAGGGATAGACAGAGTATACGAGCTGGGAAAGGATTTCAGGAATGAGGGAGTGGACAGGACACACAGCCCCGAGTTTACCCAGCTTGAACTGTACGAAGCGTATGCGGATTACAATGCAATGATGAACAGATTCGAGGATATGATCTGCGCAGCAGCCGAAGCTGCCGGTCACAGTGACAGTATTATGTACCAGGGAACCGAGTTCGATCTGACTCCTCCATTCAGGAGGATTGATTTTATGGATTCCCTTCGGGATGCGAGTGGTGAGGATCTTTTCTCCTGGGAGTCTGCGGATCTCAGTAAGCTTATGGATGAAAAGGGTATTGTCACTCAGGCGAATGACCGTATGACGATGCTTGATAAACTTTTCGATCATTACGTTGCCCACAGGATCCAGCAGCTGACCTTCGTGATCGACTATCCTGAAGAGCTTTCTCCACTTGCAAAGCAAAAGAAGAACAGCCCTGGTGTGACCGAGAGGTTCGAAGTATTTCTTGCAGGACTTGAACTTGCCAACGCTTTCAGCGAACAGAACAACCCTATGTTTCAGAGGAGGATTCTGATCAGACAGGCTGAAGCCAGCTTGCACCGCAGGGGTGAACTTGATGAGGAATTTCTGTACGCTCTGGAAACCGGCATACCTCCGACAGGTGGAATGGGTATAGGCGTTGACCGCCTTGTGATGATACTGACGGATACGGGAAAAATAAGGGATACCATTCTCTTCCCGCATTTAAGAAGAAACGAACAGTGAAGCTCTCACTTGTTATCCGTATTGCCTGGAGACAGATATTCAGCAGGTCCAACTCGGGTTTCGTAAGGACAGTATCTTCTCTATCCATTGCGGGAATCGCCATAGGAGTCGCTGCACTCGTAATACTGAATTCTTTCATGGACGGCTTTTCGGAATCAATATTGAAACAGCTGTCCTCCATTCATCCTCCTATGGAGATAAGGATTCCAGGCGGTTATCCGCTTGAACCGGATGATATTCGTTTTGCGGAAAGACTGGTTGCGATGTCGGAGAATGTTACATCCTTATCACCTGTGCTTGAGAAAACGGTAGTTGCCGCAGGAAATAGCGGAGACGTCGCCGGAGTACGCATAAGGGGAGTGGATTGGGATGTTGAACCCCTCCTGGTATCCGGAGAAAGACTGAGTGATCTGAACATGTCCGGACAGGGTGCTGTCCTGGGTGTAGCGCTTTCAGAAAGACTCGGTGTTTGTGCTGGAGATACCATCAGGCTTGCTTCTACTGATGCTACTCAATTTTCAGTTATGGGCAGGTTGCTTGTGGATACGATTGTTTCTGTTTCTGTAAGTGCCGTAACAGATTTCGGAATTGATGAGTACAATTCAGCAATAATAATCACAGACCTGACAACCGCTTCCCTTCTCTTCAGAGATCCGATTTTGGCAACCTCGCTTAGCGTAGGACTTGTGCAGGAAGCTGATCCGCTAGGGGAAGCTCTGAGCATATCCGCTACTCTGAGAGAATCGTATATTACAGGAGAATGCGAGTATATGGTTTGCAACGCTTTCATTTCAACGCACCGGAATCTTTTCGCGGCCCTTGGACTGGAAAAGACGGGAATGACCATTGTACTGGCATTGATAGGTGTTGTAGCTTTGCTGAACCTTCTCAGTGCTCTTAACATGATAGCTATTGAACACAGGAGGGACACAGGGGTTTTGAGATCAATGGGAGCATCTCCTGGCATGATAGTATCTGCAGGATTGATGCAGGGCGGCATTATTGGCCTGAGTGGCGCACTGGCGGGAAGTGTAGTTGCTGTGCTTGTTATTATCGTCATAAACAGTTTCTTCCCTATCAGGCTTGAAAGCAGTGTATACTGGATTGATATGCTTCCAGGAAAAGTACAGCCGATGCTTATCCTGAGTATAGGGTTCGCAACCGTTGCGGCATGTTTTATTGCCTCTCTATTCCCCACTCTGCATGCCATAAAAATATCACCGTCAGAGGCGGTAAGATATGAGTGATAGCACCAATCCCGTTCTGTCCGCAGTTGATATATGGAAATCATACGGAAACGGTGCCACTTTTCTTTCGATTATCAGGGGTGCATGCATCGAGATCTCAGCGGGAGAAGTCGTATCAATAGTTGGACCGAGCGGTTCGGGTAAAAGTACTTTTCTGCACGTTTGCGGAGTGCTTGATCCACCTGACAGAGGCACCGTAACCGTCGGCTCCATGAATGTATGGTCAGTGAGTGAAGGAAGAAGGGCAAGAGTCAGGAACAGTGAACTGGGGTTTATATTTCAGTTTCATCACCTGCTGGATGAGTTTACACTGCTGGAGAACGTGGCGATGCCTTCAATGCTGGCTGGAAATTCAAGGAAGGATGCCCTTGATTCAGCATCGGAACTCCTGAAGGAAGTTGGCCTGTCCGGCAGGGGACAGCACTTCCCCTCGGAATCTTCCGGAGGGGAACGACAGAGGGCTGCGGTGGCCAGAGCATTGATACTATCACCTTCCGTAGTGCTGGCTGACGAACCGACGGGAAATCTTGATTCAGCCAACAGCAGAGTCGTGGAAGATCTTATGTTCGAACTGGCGGAAAGAAGAAACCAGGCTTTCATAATTGCAACCCACAGTATTGAACTTGCCGGAAGAGCTCACAGATGCCTCACACTGGATGATGGTATCTTCTGTTAGTGATTGCAGAGTTTCTTGCGCAGGATTATCTTTCAGGAACAAAGGATCACTATTTCGGATAGAATCATCCCGAAGCTTGGAATGTTTTGCATGAAGGAGAATAAGTGCCGGAAAAACTGACAGAGAAAGCGCGGGCTGCTCTTGAGATTGCTGTTAATGAAGCTGAAAGGTCGGGGCAGAGCAAAGTAGCCTCCGAACACATTCTCTTCGGTCTTATCGCTGTAAAGGGTTCTGCAGCTCTGATTATTCTTCACGAGCTTGGAGTGAGAATCGGTGTACTTAGAACAAGGCTTGAAAACCTGATGCGAAGGCCTGTGGCAAACGAAATAAACCTCAGGGAGGTCGGCTGGACCACCAAAGCCCGTCTGGTGAGGCGTGAAGCCAGCAGGAGAGCTGTAAGCAGCGGGGCGACTGAAACCGGTACTCATCACATTCTTCTTGGTCTTCTGTCCGTGGGAAACTGTCAGGCGTCCAGCATTTTAAGGGAAAAGGGCGTATTTCTGAAGACTGCTGAAGAAGCAGCCGCAGAGCTTCCACCTCATATTGAATCAGGCGGTAGTGAGAGACAGAAGAATGTACAGGAAATACCGGGAATAGACTATTTCTGCAGAGACCTGACAAAAATGGCCAGGGAGGGAAAACTTGATCCGGTAATCGGAAGGGAAAAGCAGATCAACAGAGTGATACAGGTACTCTGTAGAAGGAAAAAATCCAACCCTATTCTTATCGGTGAACCGGGTGTCGGAAAAACGGCGATTGTGGAAGGTTTGGCGGGGCTTATAGCGCAGGGTAAAACACCAAATATCCTGGCTGGAAAACGGATACTTGCTCTCGACATGGCCGCCGTGGTTGCGGGAACGAAATACAGAGGGCAGTTCGAACAGAGATTGAAGAAGCTCCTGAACGAGATTTCCGAATCAGGCGATATCATCCTTTTTATAGATGAAGCACATGTACTTGTAGGAGCCGGTGCGGCCGAGGGCGCCATGGATGCTGCCAATCTGCTTAAACCAGCCCTTGCAAGGGGTGAATTGAGGTGCATCGGAGCCACCACACTTGATGAATACAGGAAACGTATTGAAAAGGATGGAGCGCTGGAGAGAAGATTCCAGCCTGTCCCTGTCGATCCTCCCGGAGTCAGTGAGACGATAGAGATTCTGGAAGGCCTCAGGCACAGGTACGAAGAACACCATGGAACTGTATATACCGATGAATCTGTGCAGGCTGCGGCAAAACTGGCCGCGAGATATATCAGTGGAAGATTCCTTCCGGATAAGGCTATCGATGTCCTGGATGAAGCGGGGGCGAAGAACAGAGTAACGCATAGCATTCTACCCGATCATATAAAGGAGATGATGAATGATCTGACGGAACTCAGGGTCAGATCAAAGGAAGCATCACAGAACGAGGATTTCGAAAGTACCCTTAGACTTCGGGAAGAAATAGAGAATCGCGAGAAGGAACTCGCTGAAGAACGTTCAAGCTGGCTGGCCGGCCTTCATATTTCTCCTGTTTCAGAGCAGCAGGTAGCCGAGGTTGTCGCGGATATGACCGGCATTCCGGTTAGCAGGGTGGGAAAGAGTGAAACTGCCGGGCTTCTGGATCTTGAAGACAGGCTTGAGGCCAGAATAGTGGGGCAGAAGGAAGCGATAGTCAACATAACCAGCGCCATCAGACGGAGCCGCGTAGGGCTGCGGGATGTGAACAAGCCGGTTGGAACATTCCTATTCCTCGGCCCTTCGGGAGTCGGAAAAACGGAGACAGCAAGGATACTTGCTGAAATGGTATTCGGAGATCCGTCTGCTCTTATCAGGATAGACATGTCGGAATTCCAGCAGAGTTTCGCCGGATCAAGGCTGATAGGTGCGCCTCCCGGGTACATAGGATACGATGAGGGTGGACAGTTGACGGAAAAAGTTCGAAGAAGACCCTATTCCGTCGTACTTCTGGATGAAATTGAAAAGGCTCACACTGATCTCTACAACATGCTGCTGCAGGTAATGGATTACGGCAGAATGACCGATAACTACGGCAGGGAGATAGATTTTACTAACACTATTCTGATAATGACCAGCAACATCGCCTCCAGAAACCTTCTGAACGGCGGAAAACTCGGGTTCGGAACGGACGAGAAGGAAGCCGAAACGGAACGTATTGACGGACTGGTGATGGATGCCGTGAAAAACCATTTCAACCCCGAGTTTCTTAACAGACTGGATGAGATCGTAATATTCAACCCTCTTGAATTCTGTGACATGGAGAAGATAGTCTCCCTTCAGATGGAGGATGTGGAACAGCGACTGTCTGAACTCGGTATTTCCCTTATTCTCTCACCTGAAGCCATAACACTCATAACAGAAGCCGGTTACGATCCGGAAGCCGGAGCACGGCATATAAGAAAAACGATAAGGAGGCTGCTTGAGGATCCGCTTACTGATGCAATACTGAGGAGTGAATTCTCATCCGGTGATACTATTCTGGCAGTCAGGGAAACCAACTGTATCGTTTTTAAAGTTCCCAGGGAAAACAGTGAAGAAGAAATAGGATTGAACACAATACAAGGAAGAGTTGAGAATTGAGATTAAGTACAGCATTACTAACAATTATGATATCAGCGTCACTGGCACTTGAGGTCGGTTCGGTGGAAGTGATTGGCAATACCTTTGTAAGCAGTGACCTTATCACAATGGTTTTCGGGCTGGAAACAGGGGATTTATATAATCCTGGTGATGTCAGCAGGGGAACCAGGGACCTTTTCGGACTCGGATATTTCAGTAACATCGAAATACAGGCTGACACAGCCGGAGGAGTGGCTGACCTTCTTATAGTCGTGAACGAGAACAGACTGCTCAGCAGAATTGAATTCAGTAATCCGGGATGTCTTGATGAGGATGATGTCCTTGATTCCCTGTCGTTTTTCCCGGGTCAGACCGTCTCACCGGGACAGGTTGAGGATGCCCGTGCGGTAGTGCTGCATTTTTACGCTGAAGATCACAGACACGAGGCATTGGTTACTCCCATATGGCTTGATCCGGACAGTAACAACAGGAGTGTATTGCTGTTTGAATGCGAAGAGGGCCCGAATATCAGGGTCGGGGAAATTGACTTTTCCGGAAATACAGCATTTAACGATGATAAACTCCGCGGACAGATGGATACAAGGCAGGATTCCTTCTGGCGCTCAGGAAGGTACAGAAAAAGTGAATTTGAAGCCAGCCTTGATTCGGTAATCGTGTTTTACCAGGATCATGGATATCCCGAAGCCATGATTCTTAGTGTTGAACAGTCAATGCTCGAAGACGGACGCCACCTGAGATTCGACATCACTCTTCTTGAGGGAGAATACTACACTTTCGGTGACATTTCATTCTCAGGCAACGAAGCCTTTTCGGATTCAATCCTTTTATCGGTCATGGATATGAAACCGGGAGACGAATACAGCAGGAAAAAGCTGAACTCATCCCTTATGACAATGTACGAACTGTTTCAGGAACTTGGATATTTCTATGCGGGTATAGATCCGGTTGTAACTGCCGGTGATCCTGATAGCACTCTTGATATTGCCTACAATGTGAATGAGGGTGAAAGAGCCCATGTCCGCAGGATAGAGATCACCGGGAACAACAGAACACTTGAGAATATTATCAGAAGGCAGTTAACAGTATATCCCGGTGATATGTTCCAGCGATCAGCTCTTATGAGGAGCTACAGAAATATCTACTATCTGAATTATTTCAGTAATGTTGGTGTTGATTTTCGCTAT
>JAIOSX010000216.1 GCA_021107345.1 Candidatus Aegiribacteria sp. | reverse complement strand
GATGACAATGAAGAGTACGAAGTAAGCGGACTTGATTTTGTAAACGGAATCCCCGAAACCTACTTGATTAGTTCCACGGATATCAGAAATGCCCTCAAGGAAGTAATTGGAACGATAGTAGATGCCGTAAGGCATGGCCTTGAAAAAACTCCTCCTGAGCTCGCAAGCGATATCGTAGAACGCGGAATAGTGTTGACAGGTGGCGGGGCTCTTCTAAGAGGGCTGGACAAACTTCTGATGAGTGAAACCGGGCTGCCGATCAGAGTTGCGGATAACCCGCTTTCCTGTACGGTGCTGGGTGCCGGCCTGATAATGGAAGATATATACCGGTACCGTAACCTTCTCATTCAGTAGCATAATGATTACTTCAGTAAAAAAAAGCACCGGTCACACCGGCGGAAAACACAAAAGGTTTATTCTATTCGTTTCCATCTCATTGATTCTGCTGATATTCGGCCCCATTCTTCTCGGTGGGCTCGGCAGCTGGCTGGGAGCAAGGTTCAGAGAAGCTGTTTTCAGCTTGACCGATTCTCCTGTTGAAGATAAACTAAGAAACGATATCATACAGCTGATGCTTGAGAATTCCATTCTCAGGGAGGAAGCGGTTAAGGCTGAGCAGTACAGAACACTGCTTGGTATTACCCGGACGGATAACAGAGACGCTGTCCCTGCAAGGGTTCTTTATCGTTCCGAAGGACTGATTGCGGGTACAATGGTTATTGACCAGGGCAGCAGAGACGGCATCAGAGAGAATTCTGTCTGTATTTCATCAGAGGGTCTAGTGGGTGTTGTATGTTCAGTGGGGGAAGCTACGAGTGAAATCCTTCCCATCACCAACCCTTCCGTAAATGTAAGCTGCGTGACCTGGCCATCGGGTGCTTATGGAATACTTCAGTCAACGTCCAATGGTGAGCTTAATCTTGTTCATGTTGACCTGACAAGTGAAGTGCAGCCAGGTGATCAGGTTCTCACTTCAAGATACGGTGGTGTCTTTCCCGATGGGCTTCTGGCCGGGAGAGTGACTGGTATCCCCTCTGGCGAGCCGGGCTTTGCGCTGAAGTTCAGTGTAACTCCCGCAGCTGATTTTCAGGGCACTGGAGAAGTTCTCATACTCCTTCCGGAGAATTTATACGGCATCGATATACAATAGGTGGAAAGTATCATGACCGGATTTCAGGTATAATTTGCAGGTTAGAATACTCGTACTGGCTTTAGCGGTAATCATTCAGTTTCTAATGGAATTGACGATTGGTCGAGTATTCGTTGCCCCTTCTCTTTTACCATTCATACTTGTCTATCTTTCGGAGAACTACGAAAGAATGTGGGCGGTGGATGGAGCTTTCTGGTCCGGCTTATGCCTTGATTACCTTCTGCACCAGCCTCCGGGTTCATCTTCTCTCGCCCTTCTTGCCGGATTGTATGCGGCAAGAGCTTTCAGCCGGCTTTCATCCGGAGAGGGGAAAGGCTACCTTCTAAGTATGACAATTATAGCGGTGATGGTTTCCGATACGGTTTTCATCCTGGCTGCGACGCGACCCATAGGTTCCGGTTTCAGTTCAGTACTGCTTCTTGTCATTCCAAGGGCAGTTCTTACTGTGATTATTGGAACACTGTTACTCACCGTAACCGAATGGATTTCGGATAAGAAATCCAGGAAAGTCATCGGGTAAGCTCATGTTCAGGGAAAGGAAACACTGGGCCTCCCTGGCGTTCCTGTTAACGATTCTGGTTCTTTTCATGATACTCGGCGTCAGGCTTTTCTACCTCCAGATTGTTAAAGGGAATTACTACAGAGGCTTATCCAGCCAGAACCATATCAGAGTAGTAACAATACCGGCGCCACGGGGGCTGATAAGCGACAGGAACGGAGTGGTTCTCGCCGACAGCAGACCCTCCTTCATTGTGACTGCAGTACCATCGGAATTTGACAGTACTAATTCGGGGCAGGTCGCCTCTCTGCTTGGTATCTCGGAAGAAGCTCTGTCCGGAATTCTCAGTCAGGCTTCATCTGTTCCCCATAGACCTGTTGTGCTCAGGGCGAATATGAGTGTGGAAGATGTAAGCGCGATAGCAGAATACCTCTATCGGATTCCAGGCGTTCTTATTGATGTGGCACCTCTCAGGCGATATCACAGGCCTGAGGATTTCTGCCATATCATTGGATATGTTGGACTCGCGGACGATCCCGAATCATTCCGGGGAGAAATAACCGGGAGAACCGGAATCGAACACAGCCTGAACGATATATTACGTGGAAGCCCGGGACTGTATCGTGAAGTCGTGGATGCTATGGGGAGGGTAGTTGAGGAATACAGAGGAACGGATTCCGAAGATCCTGTACCCGGAAAGAACATAATACTTTCAATTGATGCGGAACTTCAAAGAGCAGCACTTGAGCATTTGGTAAAAACCGGGTTTCCCGGTGCCGTGGTTATTATCGATTACGAGAACGGAGATATTCTTTGTGCAGCCTCTTTTCCTTCATTTGATACAAACATGTTCTCAAAGGGAATATCACAGGATGAGTGGGATGATCTTCTTCAGAATCCGGAGAACCCCCTGTACTGCAGAGCATGGACAGCGTCCTACCCACCGGCTTCCACCTTCAAAATAGTTACTGCCTACTGGCTTATTGCCGAGGGTTTGATCAATGAAAACACCCTGCCTGCTCCATGTTACGGTTCACTTACTCTTGGGGACACTGAATTCGGATGCTGGACTGCACACGGAAGGTTGAACATCATCCAGTCACTGGCGCAGTCCTGCGATGTCTTCTTCTACCGAACATCACAGCTGGGATCGCTGAACGAACTTGCCGAATGTGCGAGGTTATTCGGTCTCGGATCACGTCTTACGGAAGTCCTTACAGATGAAAGAAGCGGTCTTGTTCCGGATTCGGACTATCTTAACAGCGCATACGGCCCTGATGGATGGGGCCTTGGTAACCTTCTTAACGTTTCTATTGGCCAGGGGGAGTTACTGGCAACACCTCTGCAGATGGCGGCTATGACGGGGGTTATCGCCTCCAGGGGCCAGATGCCGTTGCCTCGCTTAATTCTGCAGAGAGAAGAAAAGGAACCCTTTTTCCCGACTACAGCCTGTGATGATAACGCGTTCGATGTCGTAACGGAGGGAATGTTACAGACGGTTATTTCCAGGAGGGGAACCCTTTACGGAGTGTTTTCGGATTTTCCGTGGAATTTCTGGGGGAAAACAGGAACCGCCGAGTGCTCCGGCGAAGATCACGCAATTGTTGTTGGTTTTACCCGTGAGCCTGAACCTGTTGTTATATGCGTTATTATAGAGCACGGAGGACATGGGGGAGCTGTTGCAGGACCTGTGGCCAGGGATATACTCCTGAGCTACTTTGAGAGGGGTGATTGACCTGATAGGCAGAGACCGGCCGGATGTGGTTCTGTTGATAACACTTCTGGTACTTTTCCTGATAGGTCTGGCAACCGTTTACTCGGCTTCAACGGTTATTTCCGAAAGAGGCCTGTTCGGAAAGCAAATCATGTGGTCCGTAATTGGTCTGATCGCATTTTTTGTAGGGACCGTTATCTCCCTCAGGAGATTGGAAGAGATATCACCGGTTGCATATGCTTTTATTTGTCTTCTGCTTCTGGTGACGGTATTCATAGGAAGAGGACCTGCGAGCAGATGGATAATAATCGGTCCAATTCACATGCAGCCATCGGAAATCGCCAAAGCAGGATTGATAATGGTGACAGCCTGGTGGCTCGCATCCCAGAAAGTAAGACCGAGAAAATTCGGAGAAGCCCTGATTTTTCTGACGGTAATCCCTGCAGTCATTCTGACCGCAATACAGCCGGATCTTGGTACAGCTGTATCAATGATGTTAATAGTTCTGGCAATGTTCGTCTGGGCAGGCTACGGGATCGGGTGGATAATACTTCTGGTCAGCCCGATTCTGGCCGCTGTCTCCTCAATGAATTTTATACTCTGGCTTAGTTTTATGTTAATTCTATCCATAATACTCTACAGACGCAAGTTTCCGATTCCCATATGGATAGCGTTTATTGGAGGTAATTCTATTGTTGCTGCGCTTACTCCGATGGCGTGGAAAATGCTTGAGCCATATCAACAGTCGCGACTGATTACATTCCTGAACCCTGCAAATGATCCTCATGGATCAGGATGGAATATCATACAGTCTGAAGTTGCCGTGGGTTCAGGCGGACTGTCCGGCCAGGGCTTCCTTCAAGGCGCCCAGAAGGAGCTTGCCTTTTTGCCTGCAAGACATACGGATTTCGTTTTCTCCGTATGGGCTGAAGAGACCGGTTTCATCGGATGTCTGATACTTCTTACAGCTTTCTTCATACTCTTCTGGAGAACTATCGTTGCTGCGAGGAAGTCCGTCAATCCGTTCAACTCCCTCGTATCAGCCGGAGTCGGAGCCTATATCGGGATACATGTTTTCGTAAATGTAGGAATGACATTGGGGATAATGCCCGTAACAGGTCTTCCCCTTCCACTTATCAGCTACGGTGGCAGCCAGCTGGTGACAGTGCTGTTCCTTCTTGGTCTTGTGCTTAATGCCGGAATGTACTGGAGAGAAGTTTAGATCACGAGAATCTGAAGCGACAGGCTCCTGGTGCTCTGTACAGCATAAAGTGTCGGTATAACGCTTAAATCACTGGCATCAACAAACCGGGGAAGTTGGAGTAAGTTGTTGTCCGTGTGTATTTATTTGATGTACTATTTTTCCTTGTATGCAAAAGCAACCATTACTTGATTTCCGGATACAGAATTG
>JAIOSX010000372.1 GCA_021107345.1 Candidatus Aegiribacteria sp. | reverse complement strand
ATACAGCCCCTCTGATAGAATACGTTGGCCCTGAACCTTGAAAGACCTTTGATTCCAAACGCGAAGTCAAGCTCCTTCTCAAGCTCAAACCTCTTCTTCTGCTCATCCTTGATAAGGCTGTAGACGAGGTTCTGGGTATCCTGACCTGTTAAAGGATCGTACTCCATCCTTTCCAGTTCGCCATCTATCCGAACAACGGGAGGGGTTCCAACTGTAAGATGAAGGTCGGTAGCCCGTCTTTCCATCATTTCCTTTAAGAGTGTCTTAATAATCATATCACGCCGAATGTCCTTCCTCTGTCTGCTGTTGAGCGGTTCTGTCCTTCAATTCCTTCAGAACCCTTTGCACTGCCAGATCATCTTCAGCGGTGCCTCTGGTGACTTCCTCAAGTGTTGTAATACCCGCCTTAAGCTTCGCAACAGCATCCATTCTAAGTGTTTTCATCCCGTTTTTGACACCCAGAACCCGCAACTGTCCTGCAGTAACCTTTTCAATAATAGACTGTTTGATATTCTTATCAATTGCGAGCACTTCGTAAAGACCTGTTCTTCCTCTGTAACCGGAACCGCTGCATTTACTGCATCCTTTACCCTTATATGTTGTATGACCGGTCATTTCAGCGGGGTCAACACCCGCTGCTTTGTATTCATCATCCGTGTATTTATGGGGACTTTTGCAGTGTTTGCAGATTTTTCTTACAAGTCTCTGGGCCATGATAGTTCGAACCGCAGATGCAACCAGGAAAGGCTTGATACCTATGTCAATCAACCTGTTCACTGTACTGGGAGCATCATTCGTATGTATCGTGGAAAAAACCAGGTGCCCTGTAAGCGCAGCTTTTATAGCTATACTGGCAGTTTCCATATCTCTTATTTCACCCACCATGATTATGTTTGGATCCTGCCTGAGAATAGCTCTGAGTGCAGAGGCGAAATCGTATCCTTTACTGAAATCAATCTGAGACTGGCTTAAACCTTCTATATTGTACTCCACAGGCTCTTCAGCTGTATGGATATTTACATTGGTCGTATTCAGTGAGCTGAGAGCAGAATAAAGAGTTGTTGTTTTGCCGCTTCCCGTAGGGCCTGTTACCAGAACGATACCATATGGAGAACTGACCCCCTGCAAGAACACTTTAAGTGCATCTTCGGGAAAGCCCAGTTCCCTGAGGTCAAGCTCCAGGCTGCCCCTGTCAAGGATTCGCAGAACGATCTTCTCACCATTAATAGTAGGCACCGCGCTGACACGGAAATCAATCGCTCTTCCATCAATTATTGCCTTGATTCGTCCATCCTGTGTTTTTCTTCTCTCTGCTATATTCATACTGGCCATTATTTTAAGTCTGCTCAAAATCTGAGGTTGAACTTTCTTGGGAAGTTTTCTGACCACGAAGCATTTGCCGTCACGTCTGTATCTTATCCTGAGGTACTTTTCGTAGGGCTCTATATGAATATCACTAACTTCAGTACGAACAGCCTTGGAAATGATCGCGTTAACAAATGCTACTATTGGACCTTCCGAAAGGTTCGCGTACTCATCCTCCAGGACGTTTTCCTCAATGTCATCGTCCTCTTCGTCCTCGTATCCAAGAGTATGTACTATCTCCAGATCATCGAGTTCTTCCTCATAATCGTCCAGCTGTTCTTTTACCGATACAAGGGAATCCTGTTTGCCGTAAAGATCATTCTGTGCTCTTCTTACAGCGGATGGAGCAGAAGCATAGACAATGACTTCTTTTCCCACTGCAAATTTCACATCATCGATCGCGTAAAGATCTCCGGGGGAACCCATACCGATATGAAAGTATTCCTTTTCTTCTTTAAAGGGAGCCAGAAGATATCTCCTCGCAATTTCTTCCGGGAGTGATTCCGCAAGGGCGGAATCAAGTTCCATCTCATTGAGAAATACGGGCTTTACAGAATATATCTCGGACAAAAATTCGGTGATGAGGTCTTCAGGTACAACACCCATTGACACCAGCTGGTCAGCAAGTTTGATCTCGCCGGGACCGAACTCGCTTATTATCTGGTCGATTTCATCCCTGGTGACCATCCCCGATTCCAGAAGCATCATACTAAGTCTGCTGAGCAAGAATATCCTCCGTTATTCGTTCGAGATTGTTTCCCGCAGAACTTCATCAAATGTAGTAAGTCCGGCTTCCAGCTTTCTGATAGCTGATTCTCTCAGATTAATCATGCCCTTCTTAAGTGCTGTTTTTTCGATCTCTATGCTGTTGGCATCACCCTCGATCAGCTGCCTTATATCATCGTCAACACGCATGACTTCGAAAATGCCCATTCTGCCCTTGTAACCTGTATTGTTGCAGAACGAACAGCCTGTACCTTCGAACAGCTCGGTATTCCTGAATCGTTCAGGATCAATTCCTGCATCAATGAAGGCTTCATCCGGAATGTGGATCTGTGTCTTGCATTTGGTGCATGTTTTCCTGATAAGTCTCTGAGAGGCGATGCATACAAGCGACGTACTCAGCATAAAAGGTTCTGTTCCCATATCTATAAGTCTGTTAATAGTACTGGGTGCGTCGTTCGTATGAGTAGTTGAAAGCACCAGATGCCCGGTAAGAGCGGCCCTTATTGCGATTTCACTGGTTTCCTTGTCACGAATTTCTCCGACCATGATTATATCCGGGTCCTGACGAAGGTAAGCTCTGAGGGCATTGGCGAAGGTCAATCCGACCTCGGAATTCATCTGAACCTGGTTCACGCCCTTCAAATTGAACTCTACCGGGTTTTCAGCAGTCATTATGTTTACACCGATATCGTTACGCTCTGTAAGGGCCGAATACAGCGTAGTTGTTTTACCGCATCCGGTGGGTCCCGTAACCAGGACTATTCCAAATGGCCTGTGAATACCCTTTCTGAATTCTTTAAGAGATTCTTCTTCAAATCCGAGCAGATCAAGGTCAAGAATAACGGCGCTGCGGTCCAGCAGCCTGATTTCAACCTTCTCACCGAAAAGGGTAGGCAGGGTTGCGAGCCTCAGGTCTACAAACCTGTCGCCGACCAGTATCTTCTGCCTCCCGTCCTGTGGAAGATGATGTTCAGCAATATCCATTCCGCCAATGATTTTGAGTCGGCTGACCATAGATGACCTGTACTTCCGACTGGGTCGCATTACCTCGTGAAGAATACCGTCTATCCTGAATCTGACCCTGATGTATTTCTCGAACGGTTCAAAATGGATATCACTTGCGCCCCTCCTTACCGCATCAGCTATGAGACTATTCACGAGTTTGACTACAGGAGAATCCGAAATACTGAAGTCAAGGTCTTCATCTTCGATATCCTCTTCTTCATCATCCTGGATTATCATGGATTCAAAGACTTCGTCGCCCATAAGCATTTCGTTATCTTCAACAATACCTTCGTCATCAATATTGTCGAGGGCTTCATTTATACTGCTGTTCTTCTGATTCTTCTGGCTTTCCTCCAGGGGTACGATGGCCTCTGAATCTGGGTAAAATTTCGACAGGGCTCTTTTTATCATACTGGAAGCACATATGTGGGGTTCTATATCCATTCCCAGTGAGAATCTCAGATCGTCTATGGCAAAGAGGTTGTTGGGATCGGTCATGGCTACAATCAGCTTCCTGCCCTCTCTGTCGATTGGAATCACTTCATATCTTCTTGCAATTTCACCAGTTATAAGATGAATTATATCATCATCAATGTTCAATACATTAAGATTTTCACTCTCGATACTCTGCTGTCTTGCCAGGAATTTATTAAGATCTTCTTCCGAGATGGCCTTGATATTCACCAGATGATATCCGAGTCTGCTGCCTTCTTCACTCTGTATGCTGAGCGCTTTTTCAAGTTGCTTGTTTGTTATGATTCCTGAACTCAGAAGGAGCTGACCTATCCTCATGTTTATCAAGCCTCCAAAATCAGCTTATACTCGAACTAACGAGCAGCATTACTGTAATTATACCCGCTCAGATTCTGTTGTACATTCTTATATCATAAGTAATATTTCATTCGCACAATAATGAGCATATATATAAATGAAGTAAATGACCAGATGGTAACCCGCGATTCTCTGCGACGCTTCAAAACAAAACCATCCTGTGACTACATCTGCGGTTCCCGATAAGATGTTCGGAAAGCTGGTGGAATCTGCGGAGTTAGCAGTGGGGAATCAGTAAACAGGATGTTAGAAATTAATGGTTACCCAGATATTCATTCCGACATCCCGCTGATCATACTGTGAATTGACTCTGTCGGTTTTCCAGCCGTAAATGCCTGTAAGACCGGCAGTAACTGTGCCGAAATCGTAATTCAGAGCAGGTTCTATCCGCCATTCCTCTCTGTCTGTCTGCAGCTGTGCGCCGACGGAACTTCCGAAAAGCTCACTCCTGGTTCTGGACCTGGTTACATTGAGACTGGTTGTAAGATCACTCTGGAAACTTATCCGAAGCCTGTCAAGCAGCGGCAGAGGTATGGCAAAGCCACCGGGAGCACTGAATGAGTATTGAATTCTGAATTGAAAACTATTGCTGCTGCTTTCAGTCTTTGCCTGCGTTCCTGTAAAGCTCTGCATTACTGTTCTTGTAACATTGTCGTTTATAGATATCTGTATATCGTTCATGAGCGTGATGGTGATGTTGAACAGGGGTGTCCAGTTTGTTTTTTTCGTTTCCGTAATCGGTGTATAGACATCACTTTCAAATCTTCCGTTCTCGCTTGTTTCAATACTGTAGCCGGAGCCGGCGGTACCTGTTCTTAAGATACTACTTAATCCTGCCAGCCTGTTCAATCCGGACCATGAGAAGGAAATGGAGGGCCAGGTCTTCGATCTCTGGCTATTCCAGAATCCGGAATAGAGATTTCTGTTTTCCGATGATCTGTATTCCAGCCTGACTGACATCGATGAGACAGGTCTGAATCCTCCGGAAACCTGCAAATTCCACCCTTTTGTCCTGTTCCACGGAACCACATCGTCCAGTACCGGATCAAGACCGGTCTGGTATCGCCAGTCGGGGATGAATTCCATATCCCTGTATTCACTGCCTTCGGTTTCTGAATAGGTAATGCTCGGATCGTTTATCATGTTCGCGCAGCGTTCGAGCTTTATCAGGAACCACCTGGGGCTTCCAGTTTCAGCCTCCTCGTCCAATCTTTCATCCCGCAGCCTTGCGAGACTTCTTATGGTATGAACAAGTCCAATTCTGACATTAACCCTCCTGGTGGCAGAAACAGAATATCTTGGTAACCCAAGCGAATCGGCGCCTGACATAGTATGGGGAGCAAGCCTGGATTGACCGTAATTGGAATCAAAAGAAAATCTGGGATTCAGATAGTCAAACAGATTAATATCCTGTGAAATACTGATATTCTGATTCCTTGATATCTCCCTCCCGACGTTCACACCCAGGTTCCCCTCCCACGGGAACAGCAGATCCCTGACAAGTCCGAGAGAACCGGTGGCGGATAATCCCTTCCATGGGTTAAACGTAATTGACCCGCTGGACGACAATGTACTCGATATCGTTGCTCTGGTCTGTACAGTATCGTCATTGACAAAGCTCCATCTCGTGTTCCAGCTGTTCTTTCTTGACAGAGACCAGCTCAGCCGAGAAGGTCTTATTCTGAAGAATTCGATTACAGGCAGACTGAACAGCTGCATTCTTCCTGAACTGATGTCATAAGAAAGCGAGCCCTCAGCTGTACTGGATGTGTCCCTGGTTGAAGGAGTTATACCGTAACCACGAGTATACGTATGTATAAACCTGAAGGGATCTATAAAGTACCTTCCCAGCAATGATTCTGCATTGCTGTTCTTTCGCAGCTGAAAACCGGTACTCCAGTTTCTGTTCTGCGTCCGCTCATTCCAGGATTCTTCATTGTTAAGGCGGTAGTCAGATCCGGATTGAAATACAGGTTTGGAGATACCCAGTGACCATGTAAAATTGGCCGGAGCGTAAAGCGACCAGAGGGGAGGCGTAAATCGGTTAAGGTACATGGTCGCCCCGGCGTTGTAGGTGATTTTCGTATATCCCTGCCCTGATCTGCTGCCCAACCCGTGAAAATCGGAATCTATCTCCCTGTAATCACCGCTCAGGGATAGAAGATCTGCAATATCAACACCCACAGTTACTCTATGTGCTGTACCGTTATTACTCCATGGCTGATTAAGCGTAATATCATCAACCCATACTGTGGTATTCAGTGGAGTCGCTGAGTTGTTACGCAGACCAAGACTCATCTCCATGATCCTGGCAAAGTTCGGAGAACCCAACACGGCCAGATCACCTTCCCTGAGATACTCGAGTTCCAATTCGTCCTTCATTGCCTTCAGATCCACAAGATCATCAAGGTTTACCTCTACTACCTGCCAGCCGGGATCGATGCCGACTCCTATCTCGTAGTAGTTGAGACTGTCGGTTCCCAGCCTGTAAAGAAGTTCTGAGTCGTACTGCTCTTCTCCGTGTACCAGGAATCGTATCTGCTTGTATCCGGTATAATCCTCCCCGCTGTAGAAACTCTGGGTCGCAAGACCGTAATGTCCGCCGGTTATGTTCTCGGCCACAAGAGAGAGGGACTGCTCAAGTCGCGGGTCGCCGTATTCATCCTCCCCCGGGTCAACACCGGGAGGAGGGTCGTTGATATAATCGGTATTATCCTTATTGTTAACTGTGGAAACGTACATTTTTTCCGATGGAAATACAGGCATACCTATTGAATCAGCAAGCAATATACCTTTCTCCTCCCACCTGTTACCCACAATCTCAAGATCATATATCTGTACAGTATCAGCGCTTGTGAAACCATCCATCCAGAGCCTTGCGTAACTTATCTTTTCCCAGGTTGGCGTCCCCGTTACAAATCCTGGAACGGAAACGGCTGTTGTATCCTCCAGCGGAATCTCTATGAGCATCCATCCATTTTCGTTAGGACCGGATATTATGTAATCCGAATCATCTACAGGTATGTTTATACGGAAGAACGAATTTGACCGATCCAGCACGCCGTTTCTGTTAAGATCCTCTGTATCAAGCTCTTCGTTACCCTGTGTACCGTTTATTCTATCGTATCTTACAGCTGGAGGATCATCACCGTTGTAATAGTAATTGTCCATGTTCGGGTCGCCGCCCTCGGGTGGATTCTCCTCAGCATCCATAAGACTATCCAGGCCTGTGTCCTCTTCATCCGACAGGAGGCCGTTACTGTTAAGATCTTCCGTATCAAGCCTTTCGTTGGCCCTTCTGACAAGTTCTCCCGCT
>JAIOSX010000138.1 GCA_021107345.1 Candidatus Aegiribacteria sp. | reverse complement strand
TGGTCCTGGAAAAGCCTGTAAAGTTCAATAGCTTCTTCGTAATTCGTTGCATGCAGTATCTTGGGTCTTGCTCGCATACGCATAAGTTTCTGCATCTGATTCACGCCGTCCGTCATCAATGTCTGGGTCTGCTGCATGATTTCTGTATACAGCATGGGCAGATAGGAGGAACAAAACCTGATGGAATCCTCGACAAGAATAATGCATTTAACCCCTGCAAGGCGGGAATCATGTTCGGCATTCAGCATGTCTTCTACGGATTTGATAATGGCGAGAAACAGCCTTGCGTCCCCCTGCCAGACGAAAACTTGATCAACGTACTTCAGCCTTCCCTCATCCATAAGGATCTTCAGGTCGCGCACGGTATAAGCAAGGACAACGAAAGGAATTCCTGATACTTTTTCTTTAATCGCCCGCCCCAGCTCATCGCATTGCATGTGGCCTATACTGAGCATTGAAATAACCAGATCGAAGTTCTCCTTCTCAAGAAACTTCAGGGCTTCTTCTCCGGTTGATACCCGTACTATGCGGGGAGCATATCGGAGATTGAGATGAAGGTACTCCGAGAACAGCAACTCGGTGAACTTACCGTCTTCCTCTAATGTGTAGGAATCGTAGAGACTCGAAACCAGAAGTATGTTCCTGATCCTCCTGGACATAAGAGCGTAAAACGGAATCACATCAGCTCCACGCCTTCCAACAACTTCATCAAGTTTTCTGTCTCTCATGGGTTATCCTTATATAATTAGGGACGGAGGTATTTTATTGTAAAATCGTGAATAATATGTACTAGCAGCGATTGAAATAGTCATATTATTTTCACATATCAAATAAAAAACCTCCGTCCCTATTTATTCCCTGCTTTGTTTCCGTTACAATCATTGGAATATACCCACAACAGGCTGATACCGGCATAGCACAAATTCTGAAAGCGGAGTCTTGACGCACCAAAGTATATACATATGATACCAATTCTTATTGGTGCTACACCAATACACATTAACAGGAGAAAGTATGAAAATCGATCTTGACAACGTTACATATATCGGAGAAACATCTGTAACCATCAGAAGCAGCAGACGACGCGTTACGATACCCAAGGAAATCGTCGAAGAGCTCCATATATCCGATGGTGACAGGGTTCGCTGGGTTCTGTTCAATGACGGAAATCTGTGTATCTCCAGAGTAAAACCATCATCTGAACAGCAAAGTGACTCCATTAAGCTGGAGAGAGAGAAAGGCTAGAAAATGGATCCTGTTCTATCGATCCTGCTATTGTTCATTATAGCGTTCGCCAGTGAGTTCATAGACTCATCCCTTGGTATGGGTTACGGAACCACACTGACACCACTTCTACTCATAATGGGTTACAATCCGCTTGTGGTCATACCTGCAATACTTACCTCTGAGCTGATTACCGGAAGTTTTGCCGCTTTCATGCATCACCGGGCTGGTAATGTGAAGTTCGATTTCCGGAATGATCCAAATCACAAACTCGTAAAGAAAATGAAATTGCTGGGTTACATTCCCCGCTCCAATGCATCGAAGATCGCTGTGGTCCTTGCGGTCTGTAGTCTTCTAGGCGCAGTAACAGCTGTTTTCGTAGCCATAAGCATTCCAAAAACATACCTCAAGATTTTCATAGGAGTGATGGTTCTTTCAATGGGTATTCTGATACTTCTTAAAAGAAAATCAAAACCACAGTTCTCATGGAAGAAAATAGTAGGGCTTGGAGTTCTGGCAGCCTTTAACAAGGGGCTTTCCGGAGGAGGTTACGGCCCTCTGGTTACCTCAGGACAGATACTCTCGGGGGTTGATACGAAAAGTTCAGTTGCTATTACATCACTGGCCGAAAGCTTCACCTGCCTGGTGGGAGTTTGTACTTTCCTTCTGCTTGGAACAGAATTCGACTGGAATATTACCCTTCCACTTCTTGCCGGGGCTGTGGTTTCAGTTCCGCTGGCGACAAAGGTAGTAAAGAAGATGAAAGTGAAGCGTTTCACGCTCATTGTGGGAACAACCACTGTTATACTGGGGCTTTTTACTTTGTACAAGGTTATTATCTAAATTCCCGGATTCAGCCTGCGAATACTCCTGAGGCAGAGGTTCTGGAAGGATTGTTCGCAGGCTTTCCGAAGTAACCGGAATGAAAACCCTCATAGTATGGATTCCGCACGGTGAACATTACTGAACCGTTTATTCCTGCAGCTTTCATGTCCGGTGACATTACACCGCGGTTCGAACCCCATTGCACTATCCTGCTGACAAAATCATCCTGAAAACCTGATAGCCCATTGTAGGCCTGCCGGATGCGATGAAGACCATTCTCGCTGCAGCAACCTGAATCAAGGCACAGGTCTATCATGCAGAACAGTTCCTCAGCAATGAGTGAAGCTGAATAGCCCGCGCCGTCAAGAAGAAGATCGAGATCGGTCTCTTCGGACAACCCTGATGCTTCACGGAGCCTTTCGGGAATAACGTACCATCGGTAACATGCAAGACAGTCAAACGGGGAGTCATACATTTCATCGGTGTATTCACTGTACCAGTTATTCTCCAGAATATCAGACCTTGCAAAGGAATGACGCCTTACGAAAAAGCCTTTGCTTTCAGGGCAGGATGAAATTACAGATCCATAATCTGCCATTTCTGCCCAGAGGCCTTTGTAATGGTTTATTTGTTCTCTGATTTCCCTATTCATTTTTATCTCCTTAGTCATTCGCCCCTGCAGGTAAACATATGTATACTGTCTCCAGTGTCAAGCTATCTTATCTGAAAGCTTTATCCTGTACTCTGACATTCACAAGTTCTACATCTGATCAAATCCGGGTATGATAGGTGAGGATATTATGTGTATGCATTGTAACCTGGGAGTATTGTGAGTATTTTATATAAATGAATTTATAATTGAGAGGAATCTATGAACATACTGATTTTACTGATGATACCTCTGATAGGATTTGGTCCCTGGGAATCGATGGGTCCTGAGGGCGGTGAGGTGAAAGCAGTCCTGCAGTCCACTCAGAACACCAGTATTCTCTACGCCCTGTCCGGCACATACCCCACCCAGGTTGTCCGGTCCACCGATAACGGCACCACATGGGCTACAATCTCCAGCTTTACCGGATACCCATACGACATGGTGATGACAGCAAACGGTACACTGGTGGTATTTGGTTCCGGCCAGATCTGGACATCAACTGACGACGGATTCACCTGGGATTCCAATTCCTTTTCCAACACCACTTTCTATGACGGAGTCGCCCATCCCTCCGATGGTGATGTGCTTTTTGCATCGGGCTACAAGTACAACGGAAGCAACTGGGATATGACCTTCAACCACTCCACCGACGCTGGAGCAACCTGGAGCAGCCTTCCCCTTCTTGCAAGCGGCAACACATCCTATGGAAGATGCATCAATGTATCCCCCTCCAATCCTGATCACATTCTGGTGGGTGGTTACGAATACAACTCAGGATATTTCCCCTACCTGTTCCTGTCAACCAATGGAGGGACTTCCTTCACTGATGTAACACCAGCGGCCGCCACTAATTATTTCAATGGTGCCGCTTTCCATCCGACCCGTCCTGATACTCTGCTTGCAGGCACATTTTACAATATGTTCAGATCAACCGATGGCGGCTCAAGCTGGTCTATCGTTGCAACCCAGACATACAACTGCGACATAACATTCAGCAATGTTGACTATAACTTTGTCATGAGTGGAGGATCATCGCGTCTTTACCGCAGCATCAACAACGGACAGACATGGTCTAACATAACATCAGGTCTTTCAGGCTCTGGAATTAAGTGGATAGTCCCCGATGCCCTCAGCAGCTCTGTTGCCTACACCGGAAGCTCTGCGGGTTTCTTCTACAGCTCAGATGGGGGATTGTCTTGGACCCCCCGGATCTCCGGTCTTGTAGTTGGTAAAGCCCTGTCCATAGAGTACGTGAACGGCTGGATATTCATGAATATGGAGGATGCGGGGCTTTACAAGGCCGAGGAAGGCCCCTCGCTGACATGGCAGGAGGTGACAACCCCTCTCGCATGCGGTGATTTTTGCGCTCTGGTATCAGCAGGACCGGATACTATCCTTGCCCTTGAGGGCGGTGGTTGAGGTAACTCAGAGCTCTACAGGAGCACAGACGGAGGTTCCGTCTGGACACAGGTAGATTCCTATTACAGTGACGGTTACGACATGGTTCACGAACACGGCCACACCATATGGAGCTGCGGCTATAAGTACGAATCTCCCTATTACAAGGGAGTTGTCTCGGTTTCAACCAACGCCGGCTCAAACTGGACAAGGCACGAGCTATACAGCGGTTCAGGCTACGGTTACGTAAGAGCAATAGCAGTTGACCCGGTCGATGAGAACAGAGTATTCTGCATGGGATATCAGAACAGCACATATACTCTGTACTACACTGATAACGGCGGTACCACCTGGAATAGCAATCCAGCATCAGGATACAGCGGAACTCCTTACGGACTTGCAGTATGCCCCGCAAACGGAAATCAGCTGGCTGCAGCTTCTTCAAGCGGCCTCTACTCATCAAGCAATGCGGGAGCCACCTGGACGAAGCTCACCAGTGCTTTCGGCAGTGCCAATGATCTCATTCAATCAACCCTTCTCAATGGCCTGCTGATCGCAACTTCGACCGATGGAGTATGGCTCTGGGAGAACTGGACAGGATCACCTGTCCAGGTAGGAAGTGACCTGGGGTATTCAAATATTGAATGCCTGGCTGAATCCTATGATTACATCTACGCGGGCACCGCAGGATGCGCCGTATGGAGGTCGCACAACAACACGGATATCGGAGAACAATCCTCAGACCCTCAGGTTAATCTCTCTCTTTCAATAACTCCAAATCCAATAAATGGC
>JAIOSX010000114.1 GCA_021107345.1 Candidatus Aegiribacteria sp. | reverse complement strand
GGATTAAAGATAACTATCATTAACGTTGAGAGCTGATTCTTAACGAAGTGTCGTTTAAAAGCCCCGTCCCTCGGAGGGGGGACGGGGAT
Source organism: Candidatus Aegiribacteria sp. (assembly GCA_021107345.1). The sequence goes on along the minus strand of JAIOSX010000114.1, from coordinate 14,609 downwards.
TAACAAAGGTTCAGGAAGAAAGGTACTTATGGCATGTGACGATATATTCAGGGCCGCGGTAGCGAGGCAGTTCGATATATGGGCTGGTCGGTTCGGGACAGCTGTACTCGCAATGGCCAGCCGGTTGAGCATACCGGTCAAATACATAGGTGTGGGCGAGGGAAGCGAAGATCTTCTTGATTTTGAACTTGAATCCTACGTTCGAGCGCTGCTTGGTATGGATGAGGCGGACGGATGATGCTGAAGATAAAAAACCTCTCAAAAGCTTACGGAGATAAGAACGCTGTTATAGATCTCTCCCTGGATATCCCTTCCGGTGAAGTATTCGGGCTCCTTGGCCCCAACGGTGCTGGTAAGACAACGACTTTGAAAATGATACCGGGGCTTGTAGTACCAGATCGGGGATGTATCGAGGTTAATTCCATCGATACGTCAGAGGACCCTGAGGGAGCAAGGGCTCTGATCGGCTATGTACCCGATGAACCTACCATATATCCCAGGCTGTCCGGTAGAGAATTTCTCAGGTTCACGGGTAGAATGAGAGATATCCCTCCTGATGAACTGGAGAGGAGAATAGCCTTTCATGAGGAACTTTTCGACATGGGCGAGTGGCTTGACAGCAGGGCCGAAGGGTATTCCCACGGTATGATCCAGAGAGTTGTCCTCTCCGCGGCTTTCATAGCACGCCCGGCTTTATATGTAATAGACGAACCCCATGTGGGGCTTGATCCCGCAACCGCTGAAACATTCAACAGAATGGCCAGAGCCGCCGCAGCTTCAGGGGCGGCGCTCATACTTTCAACACATACTCTTCCAGTGGCACGGGCTTTTTGCGACAGACTCGGTATCATACATGAGGGTCGGCTGATAAAGGTTTTCAGAACCGATCAGATCGGCGGGGAAGATCTGCAGGAGATATTCTTCAGAATAACCGGTACAGGCCCCGCCGATGTTGCAGGCTTCTTCTCAGGGACGTAGCCAACTTTTCATCGAACATCAGGCATTATATCGATAACATGCGGATACCTGGATTAGAATCTGACGATTCATACAGGATATTTGTTCTGTTTCAATTATCTGAATAGATACTTGATAGCTCCCCAGCTATTGTTTTCCAGTGCATTCATTGGATTACCTTCGGCCCTGAAGAATGCATCAATATCATCCCTTCCTGATTGCGCTGAATACATTTGAGTCCGGCTCCTGCCGAAGAAACTATGAGGTTCTCCTGTGAAATTACCGGACTCATCGAAGATAACAGAAGGGACTCCCTCGGCGGAGTAGACGGTAGTGTTTGCAATCATACAGAAATTCGCAGTGGTTGATATGGGAGTAGGATAGTTAACCAGAACCGGAGAGAAGTGCAGTGCAGTTATAGTAGTAGTGTTTAGCATGGTTACGGGCATGTCGACCCAGGTCCAGAGTTCTGTTTGAATCTTATCAGTATCCCATGGTGTAGAAGCGTCATGGTAGAACCACCATTCAGTATGATCGCATTCAAAATTCAGCGCGCCTGGGTAGAAATCCTCGATATCGAACCAGGTTATGTATAATGAATAACCGGATATGATCCAGAAAGGTGTTCCATCATCGTACTGCAGAAGATCGTCTGTGCCCTGTCCTCCTGACGGTGTGTTTTCAAGAGGCAGACATTCTATCCCGAAGGCAGAAGTGACTGCAAAAGCAAGGATTATTGCTATGTATTTCATATGTACTCTTTTCTGTATTGTATGCTTTAATTAATACAGGTTAGCGGGGACGCAGTCAAATTTGATGCAGGTAGTTTGCATACTGGTATCGATTGTTGTATAAATAAATTTGGTAAGAATGATATTTATTTTTTCGATGGTTCAGTATGGGGTATCTATGCCAATCCGTATAATTCTGACGGCAGAGGAATGGATTTCGATGGTACTTACGTATGGGAAGCTTACGGTGCAGAATACGCGACTTATGGTGCAGCCTGCGCCTTTGATCAGACCGGTGTTCTTCTGGGTGCCTGGAATCTTCCCGGTATCACCGCTCAACTCAGCGGACTGACAGTATTTGATACGCACCTGTATTCCGACATATGAATTTCTGAATACATATAGTAATCAAACAACTTGACTCGATCCTTCAACATTTGTTATTCTAAGCTTAGATTGTAACAGGCATCCGGTGCTGTTCCGGTATACTCTGTTTGATGAGGTGACAGATGAACAATACTGACAAACACAGGGATTCTTCGGTTTCAAGGAGTGCCTGTTTCCTTGAATCCATTGCTGAGAGTGCACGGCTCCTTCTCTCCGTGTCCGATCCAGATGAAATCATGGATTCTATCCTCAGAAATCTCGGGGAAACCGCCGGAGTTTCCCGGGTGTACATTTTCGAGAACCATACGATTGACGGAACAAAATGCACATCCCGGAGGTTCGAATGGGTTAACGATGGGATTACTCCACAGATAGAGAATCCTGGATTACAGGACATCCCGTTATCAAAAGCAGGTTATGAAAGGTGGATAGAGGAACTTTCAAAGGATAATATCATATGCGGGAATGTTAAGGATTTTCCTGAATCGGAAAAAGATATGCTTGAATCTCTGGATATTATCTCGATCATTGTGATTCCAATCATACTTAATACCGGATTGTGGGGATTCATAGGATTTGACTGGTGCGAGTCGAAAGATGCATGGAGCGAAACTGATATAGCCCTGCTGAGAGCTACTGCGGCCAGTATAGGTTCAGCTCTTGAGCGGAAAAACTATGAGAAACAGCTTCAAGTGCTGTCTGATGCATCTTTTGAGGCAATATTCATACATGAAAAAGGCATCTGTATCGGCCAGAATCTTACCGCGGAGAAAATGTTCGGGTATACCGAAGAAGAAGCACTGGGCAGATATGGAACGGAATGGATAGTGCCTGAGGATAGAGAAAAGGTTATGAACAACTTGCTTTTCTACAATGAAAAATCATACACTGTGACTGCATTGCGGAAGGATGGAACCACATTCCCGGCCGAGATTCAATGTAAGTTGATAGATTACCATGGGCGTCAGGCGGAATTCATGGCACTCAGGGATATTACCAGGCGCGTTCAATCTGAAACATCTCTCAGAATAAGTGAGGAGAAATACAGAAGAAACTCCAGCCTGTTCCGACTTCTCGCTGATAATATGTCCGATCTCCTCTGGGCAAAGGACATGGAGGGCAGGATAATATTTGTAAACAAGGCAGCATGCGGTAAAATGCTCAATTCTGATGATGTGTATGAACCTGTTGGAAAGAAAAGCATATTTTTCGTTGAGCGTGAAAATCTATCCCATCCTGATGATCCGGATTGGCACACATTAGGTGAAATATGCGTTAATTCCGATGCGGTAGTTCTTGAATCCGGGGAGGCAGAGCAATTCGACGAGTTCGGTAATGTCAGGGGTGAGTTCCTTTACCTTGATGTTCACAAAGCTCCGATCCGGGATGAAGACGGCAGAATGATCGGTATTGTAGGAAGTGCACGGGACGTAACTCATGAGAAAAAGCTTGAGTCGGAGCGGGAGAATATAATTCTGGCTCTTCGAGCCAGCGAAAACTTCCTTACTGAAGCGCAGGAACTGGCACATCTAGGTAGCTGGATATGGGATATCAGTACGGACGAATCAACATGGTCAAGGGAAATGTTCAGGATAGTTGGATTAGAACCTCAGCCAGTTACAAATGAATTGCTGGCTTCAATATTCTATACCGGAGATCATGAAAGATTCACAGATGATGTGCAGAAAGCTATTGAAGAGCATAAAGAGGTTGTGAATACTGAGTACCGGATACGGCGCCCGGACGGAGAAGTTCTTTATGTGCATGAGAGGATACGAATTGAATATGACAGGGAATGGAAACCTCTCAGGTATTTCGGAACATTTCAGGATATTACCTGGCGCGTCCGGATGGAAAATGAAAAACTTCAACTTGAGCGGCAGATACTTCATTCTCAGAAGCTTGAGAGTCTGGGGATACTCGCCGGTGGAATAGCACACGACTTCAACAATATCCTGATGGGTATTCTCGGCAATGCGGATCTTGCTCTGCAGAACCTCTCTCCCCTCGCACCGGAGAGAGATTACATTAACAATGTCGTATCCTCCACCAGACACGCTGCGGACCTTTCAAAGCAGATGCTTGCGTATTCCGGAAGGGGCAAATTCGTTGTTGAAAGCATTGATCTGAATGAGCTTATCAGTGAGATCATCCATCTTATTGAAATTTCTATCTCGAAGAATGTAGTTCTGAAATTCGATCTGTCCGAGGTTCTTCCCTCTATTGAAGGTGATGCTGCGCAGCTTCGTCAGGTTGTAATGAATCTCGTAACGAACGCCTCAGAAGCGATTGGAAAGCGAAGCGGAACGATAACTATTTCAACCGGAAAGAAATTCTGCAACAGGGAATTCATTGATTCGACAGAGAGCATGGCATGGGTTGGACTGGATGAACTTCCGAAGGAAGGAGTGTACGCATACATTGAAGTAAGCGACTCCGGTTGCGGTATGAACGAAGAAACGCTGAAGAGGATATTCGATCCGTTCTTTTCAACCAAATTCACCGGACGCGGTCTTGGAATGGCTGCCCTGATAGGAATTGTGCGGGGACACCGGGGGAGTATCCTGATCAATACCGAGATCGACAAAGGAAGCACTATTGGAATCTATTTTCCGGAATCTGAAAAAACAGAAGCTTCTCATCGTGAGGAAGCATCCGTATTAACAAAATTTACAGCAACGGGAACGATACTGCTCGTAGATGACGATAAGATGATCAGAAGTATAACAGGACAGATGCTCGAGCGTTCGGGATTCAGCGTGATAACTGCGACCGATGGAAGAAATGCTATTGAGATTTTCAAGAAACGCTCGGGGGAAATTGATTGTGTTCTACTCGATTACACGATGCCGCATATGAATGGTGTGGAATGCTTCCACAAACTGCGGGAAATCAAGTCGGAAATTCCAGTTCTTTTATCGAGTGGTTTCAATCAGCAGGAAATTTCACAGAGATTACCTGATTTTGAAGCGATTGGTTTTATTCAAAAGCCGTACAGGATGAAAGAGGTCGTGGGCAGCATAAATCAAATATTGGGGACGTACCACACTTCTTCGACTTACAGGTGTAATTAATACATCATTCATAATATAGTTGCTAAAGTTACAGAATTTATAATAAATATTCTTATAAACATAATCTCCTGTGTACCGGCGGAAGAAAATACGCATTCAATTGATTATATTCATGGATATTGAACAGAGTGATATTTCATCAGCAGGATACCCGAGGTTGATATTTTTGGAACCCATTATACGAACGATTCTCACCGGCCCCCTTGATGTGAACTGCTACATAGTCGGATGTCCTCATTCGCGTGAGTGCGTGATCATAGATCCCGGAGGACACGGAGATAGAATTCTAGAATTACTTGAAAGTCTTGATCTGAATCCGGTTGCGCTGATAGATACACACGGACATTTCGATCATGTCGGTGGAAATGCTTATCTGATGGCTCGTATGGATTCCCTCCGGCTTTACCTTCATACAGATGATCTAAGTTTCCTGAGGAATGCCAGGGAGCATGCTGATTACTGGAGCATGCCCTTTGAAGATTCTCCTGAACCCACCAACCTGCTTCAGGGCGGAGAAAAGATCGAGGTAGGACAGCTCAGACTGAAAATAATTCACATACCGGGTCATTCTCCCGGCGGTATAAGTATTTTTTTGCCCGGGCATGTTTTTACCGGGGATGCGCTTTTCGAGGGATCAATAGGAAGGACTGACCTTCCCGGCGGGGATTACGACCTGCTGGTTTCCTCGATCAGGGAGAAACTCCTTGTTCTTCCCGGCGATACCATCGTACATCCCGGTCACGGCCCTGAAACCACCATAGCTGAAGAGAGAAGAAACAACCCCTTCCTTCAGTGAATTATAATCCCTGTTACCATCCTGAACTTACCATCAGTACCCTCGAAGCCCGGCTCCGTAGTATTCAGTACAATGGCAATCAGGCTGTCATTGTAAACATATACATCTCTTATACGATAATCGGATACGTAATCGTACCCCGGTTGCGGTGAGTTATCACGAAGATGCATTACTGTATTACCGTTTGCATCCGTAATCAGCACTTCCAGAAGAACAGGCGCATCGAACATGGAAAGCCAGTCAGGGGTTGAGTCGGGCATTTCCTCATGGTTCAATGTGCTGAGGCTGTATTCCGGCCCCCTGTACATCAGTGAACCCATCCAGGTTACGAACGATACGCTTTCCGGTTCCGAACCTGTATCGGTAAGGGGGTGGCAGATGCAGTGTACACCCTTATTCCACTGTGATATCCCAAGGCTGTCAAGAAAGGATTCGGCATCTTCAAGAACGGTTTTCCTTGCCGGGTTCATGGAGTTTTCATAACACATCTCGACACCGTCAACGTACATCAATCTTTCGGTCCATGGTACTTCAAATCTTCTGATTATAATGTTATCAGGAACCGCCAGTATCACAATTTCCGCGCCGGGGAATCCGCTCCCGTCTTCAATCCAGTACTGCTCCAGTGCTGCATATCTTCCATCATCCGAGAAACCGAGGAACTCAACAGAAGCCAGAGAGGCGGCACTGGACGCGCCTGTAAAGAGGAAAAGGAACAGAACAGAGAGTACGAAATGTTTCATAATACTCCTTATTCGTTTACTTGATCGAATCCGGTGAACTTCCCTTTCATGGGAATATGAAATAGTATAGTTGAAAGGATAAAGAAGTGAAAATTGCTAGAACGTTTTTCAGGGACGGTGAAGAGTGCTTCAATCAATAAATCCATTTACGGGTAAAGTCATCAGAACGTGGGATGGGAACTCTCCGGATGAAGTCGAGAATATCATTGAGAAGGCTGACGGTGCTTTCAGAATCTGGCGCGATACCGACATGGACAAACGCGCAGAGAGGTTGAGGAATCTTGCTTATCTGCTCGAATCGGGAAAGCACCAGCTGGCAGTGGAAATGGCTTCGGAAATGGGCAAGCCTGTGATCCAGGGACAGTCTGAAATCGAGAAATGCGCGTGGGTCTGCAGATACTACGCGGAGTACGGTCCTGGTTTACTTGCTGAAGAGATCAGGAAAACCGATGCGGATAAGAGCTACGTCTGCTATCAGCCCCTCGGAGTTATTTTTGCCATTATGCCGTGGAACTTCCCTTTCTGGCAGTTTTTCAGATTCGCGGCACCTGCTGTGATGGCGGGAAACACCTTCGTTCTCAAACATTCCCCGAATGTTACGGGATGTGCTCTGAGTATCCAGGAGTTGTTCAGTAATGCGGGTTTTCAGGATGGTCTGGCCGGGCTTCTTTTCATACCCGAGGAGAATATTCCCGAAGTATCCAGCAGTGTTATTGCCGACGACAGGATAAAGGCAGTTACACTTACCGGGAGCGGGAGAGCAGGCGGGTCAGTAGCCTCGGTGGCAGGATCGGCCATAAAGAAGTGCGTACTGGAACTAGGCGGAAGTGATCCGGCGATAATTCTGGAAGATGCGGATCTTAAGAATGCAGCAGCTGAATCAGCGTTTTCCAGGCTTATCAATGCGGGGCAGAACTGCATTGCGTCCAAGAGGTTCATTGTGATTGAAAGTGTTTACGACGAATTTCTTGAACTGCTTGTGAATGAGATGGAAATCAAGAGGATGGGCGACCCGATGCGTATGGAAGTAGACCTGGGACCCATGGCCAGGTACGATCTACGTGATAATCTGCATCGGCAGGTTACGGAGAGCATTGATCTTGGAGCTGAACTGATCACGGGAGGCGAAATTCCGGATCATCCGGGAGCTTTCTATCCACCTACAGTACTCACGGCCTGCAGAAAGGGAATGCCCGTTTTTAATGAGGAAACCTTCGGGCCTGTAGCTGCAGTCTGTTCTGTAAAGAACGAGGGTGAAGCTGTCAGACTTGCGAACGATACTTCTTACGGTCTCGGAGCCTCGGTCTACACACGTGACACCCGCAGGGGAGAGAAGATAGCTCTTGAGCTTAACGCGGGAGTCTGCTTTGTGAACACATTTGTTCGATCTGATCCCAGGCTGCCCTTCGGTGGAATCGGTCTTTCAGGTTTCGGCAGGGAGCTGTACCGTAACGGGATGCTTGAATTCGCTAACTGTAAAACGGTTTACATCATGAACGGATAATGCGTAATGAAAGAGAACATGAGATCGATGCTTTATTGTCTGACATGCTCCAAGTGCTCTGTACAGCATAAAGTGTCGGTATAATGCGCCGCTATTCTGAGTTCCAGCAAGGCACTGGTTTATGCGCATAGCACAGCTATGTAACTGAACCAGTAACGCAGCTGGGGCTCGGAAGAGCTAGCAGGATGCGATTATTTATGCTGTACAGGGTACTAGGAGCGCGTCCCAGATTGACTGCTTTTCCATGGTCTTTGAGCCATTCCGCGTTCCCAGATAATTTCCAAAGCCGACCATGTTGCAATCGCGAATACAACCCCTCCGATGATTCCGGAGAATATTGTCCCGTGTACTACACCAAGTGCCAGAGCACCACCTGCAATTGCGGCTGTAAGCAGTATCAGAATTGTTGCCGCGAGGGATGATGGACCCCATTTGGATATCACCCGCACCCTTGTCAACTGAATTCCCCAGACTACTAGTAGATAACCGGTCGCACCGAAAACAGCCTCGGGGATTTCCCTCAGGAAAAAGAAGGCGGCAGTCCATAGAAGGGTCAGGGGCAGAAAAAACAGAACTGCCTTTCTGGTCAATGGGGATATCCAGTGCATCTGTTCAGGTATATCACATAAAGCAGTCCATATGAATAGACCGGCGGTAAAACCCAGAACAAGAGAGGCTTCACTGTTTCTGATGAAACAGCTGAAAACCGCTCCCGCAAGACCCAGGACAAGAAGCACCAGTACGAAAACCCTGGGCCCCATAGGCCCCGATTCATTTATCTTTACAAAGAGCCTCGTTCCCAGCAGTTGAAGGAAAATGAAAAGAAAAAAGGAAGCTATACCGAAGAATCCTGTTACAGCGTAATCTTTTAAAGTGATTTCAGCTGTGAGAAAGAGATCACTGGTCAGTAGATTCATAATTCCCATGTTTTTTCCTCCATTCGGGCAAATGTGTAAAATAAGATGGTCATCGTCAACACAGATGTTTGCGCAATACGGTTCACATGGTCATATATTCAGGTGTACCCGAAGAGGTTCCAATAAGATTATTAAATCTATCTGGCGGTAAATAACAGGAGGCGCGGATGAAATCAGTACGGTTCTTTATATCCGTTTTAGTTGCTGTTCTATTTATCTCGTGCGGAGACGGAGGAGAGGCCGCAGACCCGCAGTATAACGGAACTGTTTCCATTTATACCGATAAGGGTCTGTACATTGAACTGACACTGGTGTCAGAGGAACTTGAAGATTCTCTCGTTTACCGGAACGAGATACCGGTGGAACTTAGAGTATTCTCTGAGAATAGTGAATCATCGATAACCGCAATGTTGATTCCGGGCTGTGGTTCAACTCCTGCAGACAGAATGGAATACCTTTCCGGAAGCGATATTCAGAATCTTGATACGAACTATGTCAAACCATATGGGGAGATACACGGATTTACTGCCGTTGTTTATGTTAAAGGAGATTCGAGTATAGTAGAAAGGATTTGGAACAGAGGCAGCTGCGAGTTGGCGGTTCTTCAGGTCAAATCAGAAAATACTTCGCTTAATATTCTTCTGACATCTTTCACTGGAATACTAAGCACTGCGGAGATAGTCCAACCGACCAACGGCCTTTCCCGTTCTGTTTACCTTTCTGACCGGGTCAGAAGCGAGATCGTGCAAGAAGTCAATGCGGATGTAGCCGTACCTCCCGAAGTCAGACACAGAATAGAACTGTCGGTTGATCCTATGGGGAGGGAAATGCATGTGCTGGATTCGTTGACAATTGATTTCCGGCCAACTCAATCCGACAGTCAGCTGACTATTTTTCTTCCATACTGCGATAATGGAACATCTTTTGAAATCCTTTCCGGATCTGCTGAAAACTTGGGGGATTCAGTGTTATGTACCGCTGATTCCACCAGAGTATTTTCAGGTCTATATTCTGGAAGCTGGAACGGGTTCATATCATCCTCGACTGAAAGGATTACGGAAGAGGGGCTTCAGATCAACCCATCAACATCCTTCCAGAGCGGTATGTGGTTCTATCCCGGGTGCGGCATCCCATCTGCTTATACTTTTGATATTTCTGTTCCTGATATGGGTTACGATGTCTTTGCACCTCTTCAGGAAGTCTCAAGAAGCGTTTACGATTCTTTCCTTACCGTATCTTATGTTTCCCCGATTGAGGGGATCAAGGGCCCACTTTCCTGGGCAACCGGTGGTTTTTTAGAAAACGCGATTGCCGGTGGCAGAAGCAGGTATATCTGCCTTGAATCCGATTCGATCGCATTGGAGATGATAGATCTTGCCGATGATATTGCCGAAGTGCTCTGGCGAAACATGGATTTTGATGGCGCAAGGCTTGATATTGTTGTTGTAAGAAGCCTTGATGTACCCGTTTTTATCACCGGCCCGGGATGTGTTTTCCTTTCAACGGATATGCTTGCTTCCGTCAGGGGATATGAAACATGGTCAGATTCTATTGCCCGGGGAACAGCTGTTCCTGCCACATCTATTGTATTTGAAGCAGCAATTGCCTACCTGTCGGGGAGCACATTCCTTTCGGAGAATCTCAGGGATGTGCTTGCGGCATGGTCTGTCTACAAATTTGCGCTTTCAGGTGATGAATCGGTTTCAAATCAGCTGCGTGAGGCTTTCAGGAAGTATTACCTCTACTCTACGGAGATTATTGGAGGAACCGAATACGCCATCGCAGATCCACGATTGAACGAATCTCCCCTTTATGATCCTGTGATATTCGGAAAAGCTCCTATCGTCATAGAATTTCTCATTCATGAGATCCCCGCATTTGAAAGAGCTGTTCCCAGAGCACTTCGTAATCTGCGCCATTCCGGTGATTCCTTCGGTAGATTGTTTTCAGCTATGGGGATACCGGAAAGCAGCGGATACGGAGAAATGTTTCTCCAGTGGCTGTACAGTCCCGGTGTACCGCAGCTGGGGATTTCCTGGATGGACTCCTCCGGTACTCTCTACCTCCAGGTAGAACAATTCCAGCCAGGGCAGGATTTCCCCCTTGGCTCGACACTTGATGAAATTCGCGTATTTACCGGAACAGGTTTCATCGATCTGGATCTTTCCCACGGTTCTACAGAGGGTTTTTACACAGGTGACATATCCGGTACTGATGAACGGATCCTGGCGGTAGATATAGATCCTGACTGCATCCTTCCTGCCGATATCGTTTACAGACATATTAATAATGAATCGAATGACATATACAACGAATCACCGTAATAATTCCGGAGAAGGAAGTTCATGAAGATATGTTTCTGTCTGCATAATCATCAGCCGGCGGGTAATTTTGACCATGTCATGAATTCAGCGTATGAGGATTGCTACCTGCCAATGCTGGAAGCCCTTGAAAACCATCACGGGATAAGCAGCGGTATTCATATCTCAGGAACACTTCTGGAGTGGCTTTCCCTCAATCATCCCGAGTACATTGAGAGAACAGGTGTACTCTGCCGGAGTGGCAGAATGGAATTACTTACCAGCGGTCGATATGAACCCATACTTACAGTATTCAGAAGATTCGATATCGTTCAGCAGATAATGGATTATTCGGACTGTCTTGCAGAGATTTCAGGTAGAAAACCTGAAGGGCTCTGGCTGACCGAGAGGGTCTGGGAGCCGCAGCTCCCATCGCTTCTCACCGAGGCTGGTGTATCATGGGCAGTTGTTGACGATATACATCTCAAGAGAGCCGGTGTTTCCGGGATGGATCTGTTTCGACCCTGCATTACAGAGGATTCAGGCAGTATCCTGAGACTGCTCGGCAGCAATCGAGAGTTAAGATACAGGATTCCCTTCTCTCCCGTTGAAAATGTCATGGAGAAGCTCAGGGAGATGCATGATGCCGGGGCAAGCATGGTATTTTACGGAGATGACGGAGAAAAATTCGGTGTCTGGCCCGGTACCCATAAACTCTGTTACGAAGACCTCTGGCTTGACCGCTTTTTCGGTGAAGTGGAATCAGCTGACTGGCTTGATTCCACACTTCCTTCAGAGGCTACCGGAATTGAAGCTTCGGGTCCTTTCTATATTCCTGCTTCAAGCTACACTGAAATGGGCGAATGGACAATGCACGGCCCGGAGAGGGATGAATACGATGAGTTGAAGAAGCAGCTCGATACTCAGGGGAGATCCGAAGCTGCTGAAGTATTACTCTCCGGAGGATTCTGGCGCAATTTTCTGTCCATATACCCCGAGTCAAAGGAACTCCAGGGCAGAATACTGTCAGCTGAGCCCCTCGTTCGACGCTGCACCATTTCTGGAGAAGCCAGTGTAACTGTGCCTTCTGGCACGGTGTGTTTGGCGGCATATACCTTCCTCACCTCAGAGAGGCCGTCTGGAAGGAACTTCACAGGGCTGAATGGAAAGCACTGGGAACCGTTCATGGCTACCCGCATGTAATGACAATTGATATCGATGCAGACGGTTTTGACGAAAACATAATAGTAACGCAGACCCAGTCGCTGCTGGTCCATCCTGATCGCGGATTGACTGTAAGTGAATTAACGTTCCTGCATCCGGGTGGAGAACCTGTGCCGCTGGGTCATGTTCTCAGCAGGCAGCTGGAAGGATATCATAAGTCAGTACCCGGAATGGGATCTTCCGGTGAAGTAAGAACGATTCACGACGATATTTCGTCCAAGGAGGAGGGACTTGCCGAGAAGATATCGATTGACAGATGGAGAAGGATGTGCTTCTCAGATATTGTAATGCCCTTTTCTATGGATTTGAACAACTGGAGACAAAGTAACCTCGAGATAACTCATTTCCAGAAACCTGCTTTTTCCTCTTCTACGTCAATCAGTGATTCTATTGTCTCTTTTTCAGGGGAATTTATGGAGGAAAAGCTCAGGGTAAGGAAGAGAATGACCGCTGAGATGAAAATGCCGGTTATCAGAACGAGTTCGGAGTATTTCGTCGGCCCTCTCGATAGAGCAGGGATGGAAATATGCCTGAACCTGATGACAGGACAGTCCCCTGACCGTTACTACATGGTAGGTTCGGGAGGAACGCATCTTATGTCATTCGAGGGTGAATTCCGTGGAAAGAGGATAGAAGTATCTGACTGCTGGAGAAAAGTTAAGATGGTTATTGAAATGAACTGCGAATCAGACATATGGGTTTCACCACTGGATTCGGTGAACATGTCCGAAAGCGGTTTCGAGAGTGTACATCAGGGAGCGGCGTTCTATGTATCAGGTAATGCCGATGATACCGGGTATTTCAAGCTGGAGATCAGTATGAGCATGGAGGCTTTATGATTCCTGATAATATTAACTCGGAAGTAGAAAATCTCCGGGAACGGTTACGTTATCACAACAGGCTTTATTACACTGAAGACCGGACTGAAATATCCGATGGCGAATACGATGCCTTGATGAGGAAACTCAGGGAGCTCGAATCCCGATGGCCCGAACTTGCAACCGAAGATTCACCCACTCTCAGAGTAGGTTCACAACCGCTCTCTCGTTTTCCCTCTATCCTCTGGGATCCACCAATGCTGAGCCTTGATAATGTTTTTTCCGCTGAAGAATTTGCTAAATTCAACAGACGTACCAGACGTGAACTGATACTTGACGAAGACCCTTCCTATTCCGTTGAACCGAAGCTGGACGGACTGGCAGTTGCTCTCATCTACGAGAACGGAGTTCTTGTTAAAGCCGGAACCCGCGGGGATGGCAGAGAAGGGGAGGACGTGACTCCCAATGTCAGGACGTTGCGATCCGTACCACTTAAGCTCAGCCGCGATAACTCCCGCAGTCTTGTGGTGAGGGGTGAAGTAGTATTCAGAAAGAATGATTTTCTTAAGATGAACAGAGAGAGGAAATCCACGGGCCTTCCGCCCTTTGTCAATCCGCGTAACGCTGCGTCCGGGTCACTGAGACAGCTCGACAGCAGAATAACTGCCTCAAGACCTTTAGATTTCATTGCCTACGGAACTGCTCGATGGCCAGAGGACATAGCATCCCAGAGTTCTCTTTTCGATTTCCTCATCAAACACGGTATTCCCGTGAATCCCTATAACTCTGTTTGCAGAGGTGTTGATGAAGTTGAAAAAGCCTATCACAGACTGGAAGAGAGCCGGGATGAACTGCCCTGGGAGATAGACGGCGTTGTTATCAAGCTCAACGAAGCTTCTCTTCAGAAAAGGATGGGAACTCTTTCCAGATTCCCAAGATGGGCAACTGCCTGGAAATTCATGGCTGAAGAAGCTGTAACACAGCTGATCGATATTGAAATACAGGTCGGAAGAACTGGAAAGCTGACTCCGGTGGCAAAGCTGGAGCCGGTATTTGTAGGCGGTGTTACCGTTTCCAGCGCAACGCTTCATAACGAGGACGGGCTTCTCAGAAAGGATGCCAGGCCGGGAGACACGGTAATCGTCAGAAGAGCGGGAG
>JAIOSX010000239.1 GCA_021107345.1 Candidatus Aegiribacteria sp. | reverse complement strand
TCTCTGGACGGCACCCGTGACTGGAAACCTTCATGAATTTCCCACTCCCGTTATCGTAAACGGAATCGTCTACTATCCGCAGGACTGCAGTGGTGATTCACTATTCGCTCTTGACTCCGCTACAGGTTAACTTTATGCGCCAGTCCGAATCCATTCCATTCAACGGCAGCAATATCCTTCGAGCTTTCCGGGCAAGGAAGGACAGTGATAACGCTTTACGACCTCTCAGGCAGGGCAGTCAGATCCCTTTTGGATGCAGAACTGCAAGAGGGACTGCATACGTACCAATGGGATGGATCAGATGAAAATGGTGAGGCTGTTACAGCAGGGCTCTACATCTGCAGGATTCAGTCAAATGGGATTTCAGAGACAACAGGTTTGTGTCTCTTGAGATAGAACCTAATAATCCACTGGCTGGACTGCTAGAAATATTAGGAGCACAGAAATCCATGAGTCATCTTGTTGATGAATGGGCAAATCAAAGACATCTTAAAAGAGGATTGTTAGACTTTCGGTGGCAACTTCCAGTGAAAATCTGCGGGAAAGCATGTTTGACCAGGCTTGTTTCGTGCAGTATGGTCAGTTTCAAGCAGAGAAATCGGGTGATATTGAGACAAATATGCTGTTTCGGGAAAATTCCCGGAACGGCTTGAAATCAAGATTCATATTGCTTCTTGACGAGAATGAAGTCCTGCGTCACATTACAAAGAGGTTCTATTCCGGATGAGCACTAATTATTATGGAGGGCATATGAGTACAGATAAACTGGACAGCAAAGCTCTGTTAGTGCAGGCGGAGCGGACCGGTAGGATATTCCGCATGAAGAGCGGGTGGAGGAAAATGCAGATATTCGCAGGGTTTCTCTGCTGCTTGCTTATTATATCAATTCCTCTTGGCATCTGGATCATTATCCGTGCTCGCAAGGCCATGGTAGGTCTCACCGAGGAAGGATTCGCTTTCACTTACCTGACTACAATTGCCTATCGCTGGAGTGATATTGAGTCGATCTCGCTTACGGGAATGAGCGGGATCACATTTGGTGGTGGCCTGGTAGGCGCAGCAGCTGCAGCTGTGGTTCAGAAGAAAACCCAGGGACTGAAAGGTCCTCTCCAGTTCAAGCTGAAGGGGAAGCGGATGCCCAAATCGATTCCGGCCCAGACGATAGAGAACTCCCTGGAAATGGCCAGACAGATTGAGCTTCTGTCAGGAATCTCTTTTCTGCCGACAGAGCCGAATGGCGATGCCTGACCACAAAATAGTCTCGTCATAAACCATAGTATTCCAGGAAGGCGTTCGTGTGTAAATCCGATAGAATAAGAATAGGTCTGCTATTTCTCATACTTGTGAGCATTCTGCTTGTTTCCGCATCTCCTGCATATGCAAGGGCTGGTGGAGGCGGAAGCTACGGGAGTTCAGGCGGAGGCGGCGGAAGCTCCGGCGGTTCAAGTGGAAGTAGCAGAAGTTATGGCAGTTCAGGCGGGAGCAGCGGAAGCTCCGGGTTCGAATATGTCATCATGTTTGCATTTATCATAATCTCTTTGCTATTAGTCAGTGGCAAGGCTAAGGGAGAATACAAATCACGCACCATCTCACATGCTGATAAACTCAGAAGGCAGCAGGAACTGCAGAAAATGCAGAATGCTCTGGATACGCTTAAACAGAGGGACCCGCATTTCTCGAAGAATACCTTTCTCAAGAACGTGAGTACAGCTTTCATAGCCCTTCAGAAAGCCTGGTCGAACCAGGATCTTTCATCTGTCAGACAGTTTATCTCCGATGGTATCAATGAGCGATTCAGACTTCAGATCGAAATGCAGAAGGCCGAGGGTTACCGGAATAAGATGGAAAACATCTCTGTTAAGAGCTCGAAGATCGTTGGTGTTTACAGTGATTCCCACTTCGATACAATTCACATAGAAATCATAGCGAAAGCCGATGATACTGATGTTGACCTGAAGACAGGAAAGAGGATACGCAGGAACTCCTCATCACCATTCACGGAATACTGGAGCTTCCTCCGGAAGCCGGGAACTCAGACACTTGAGGGAAAGGGTCTTGTTGAGGGATTCTGTCCCAACTGTGGAGCTTCAATTAAACTAAGTGACACGGGCAAATGCGAGAGCTGTGATTCGGTTCTTGCGAGTGGCGAGTACGATTGGGTACTTGCCGAGATAACTCAATCCATGGAATGGAATGTTGTATCCGATAAGTCCCTTATCCCCGGGTTTGAAAGCATGGAGATCATTGATCCGGCTTTCAACATTCAGCAAATAGAAGACAGAACCTCTGTAATATTCTGGCGGCTGACAAAATCATGGTTCACCAACGATGTTTCAGATGCGAGAAAAGTCACCCTTCCATCGTTCATTGAAGGATTACAGGAACAGCTGTCCAATACCAGGAGTGACAGGGGTTGGCTCTTTTTCAAAGATGCAGCCGTTGGCACTGTTGAAGTCCAGAGTATCATTCCTGGTTCGAAGAATCGCATGGACAGTATAGAAGTTCTCGTTAAATGGTCGGGCATTGATTCAAGAAGGAATAATGATGGCAAAGTGAGTGTTATCGGGCGCAAAACGATAAGACCGCGAATCTTTACTCTTGTCAGAAAGCACGGAACGGCAACTGTAGTTGATCAGAGCTTAAGATCATCGCACTGTCCCGGTTGCGGAGCTCCATACGAGGGCGGACCCACGGGTGAATGCGAGTACTGTGGAAGACCCCTGAACGATGGCAGTCAGAACTGGGTTCTCGAATCCGTGAAGCGTTTCTCCGCATCCAGAATAACCTCACGGGTTATAGCTGTTACTGAACCTTCATCGCTTGTTTCACCAGAGCTGCTTCTATTGTCAATTGTACAAGCCATGTATGCAGATGGGGTGGTGAGTGAGAAGGAGAAAAAGAATCTCTTAGCCTTCGCTCTGAAAAGACGAATAACCATTAAACAGCTGAGGGAGATAATTGAAACAGTTAAATCCGGTCAGGATTCACTGCCATCCACGGGCAGCCTCGCCGAGGTCAAGGAAATACTTGTAGCCATGGCGCGGATGGTTCTTGCGGATGGAAAACTTACATCAGGAGAGAAGAACCTTCTTCAGGCTTTCGGTAAATCCCAAGGGCTTGTCTGGAGGGATGTGAAGCGAATCATATCCCATCAGAAGGAATCTCTCTTCAAGGAAGCTAAGAAAACGATAAAAACACAGAATAGATCTAATCTCTGACCCTTTACGTGAAACTGCGCCCTGATGCGGTGCTTCCAGTGAAAATCTGCGGGAAAGCATGTTTGACCAGGCTTGTTTCGTGCAGTATGGTCAGTTTCAAGCAGAGAAATCGAGTGATATTGAGACAAATATGCTGTTTCGGGAAAATTCCCGGAACGGCTTGAAATCAAGATTCATATTGCTATATGGAGCCTATGAGCGTAATGGAACAATAC
>JAIOSX010000299.1 GCA_021107345.1 Candidatus Aegiribacteria sp. | reverse complement strand
GCCCGACAGCCCAGCCTCTCGTCAGGTGCTGTACCAATCATGATCCGTTTTATTCACTTAAAGCGAAGCATGCACTCATGATCGGCTCACCATCTTTGCGAAGTTATGTATACATTTGTTTACGTCTCAGGTCAATAGAAAAGATCAAATCCTTTTCTGCCATTGCTTCAAGCTGCTTCTCAGCGCTATCATACATGTGAGGGTATCATTCCCATGACAGTCTACTCCACCACAATACGCCGCAGATTGTTCGATATAGCCAGCAAGAGAACTGTTCTGGGCCGGCAACGAAGGAGACGGATGGGAGATATATGTTCATGATCTCGCCGGCACTGGGATTGGCAGCGGGGGACCTTCGGGAATAATTCCACTGCCCTTCATAGTGGAGAATCCCGTCAGGGAAAGAATGGCTATATCATTGCAGGAGAACAGCCCCGCATTCGAGTCTAGAATCCTGGCTGGGAATGTATTTTCGAGCATTATCTGAACAGCCAGGGAGGTGAAGGAATGAAAGGTGGTAGCATGATGAGATTTGGATCAAAACCACGCATAGGAGTGCTCTTAGTGATTCTTGTATTGCTTACGTCATGTTCCTCAAGATACTGGCTGAGGTCGGATGAAACTGATCTCAGGGTTGGGGAAACTGTCTACAGGCTGGAAATCCTGGAAGGGGATACTGTTTCCTTTGTGGCTCTCGCTTATACAGGCACGAACAATAGCACCCTCAGAGACGAGGAATATCTTATGCCCTATGGTAAGGGAGGAGAGTACGATGGTGCTTTCGTACATGGAATCCTTCGGGATGGGACAGAGAGATATGTCAGTATCGAACGCATTTCAATGATAGAAGTGGACAGGTTTAATACTACGAAAACAGTACTCTACGTAGGCGGGGTAATTGTTATCGCTGGTCTTATCCTGGTCACGACCCTTTATCTAAGTGGCTATGGAGTAGGAGGGGGTATTTGAGGGATTGAGAACACTAACAGATTACACATCAAAGGAACATAGTCTGCTCAAACTCCCAGATCCTCTGATTTAGAATCATACTATGGCTTACTTAATTTCAGTAACCATTCCCAAAAGGGGTTTGAAGTTTTGCCCGTTGGGGTCGCCATTCATAATGTTCCGTAAATAATCGTCGTAAATACTTATCTGATCAGATTTTGATGGAGTTCGAACTCAGCGGGTCCCTGTGAAAATCGTTATCCAACGTATCAACCATCATTGATCTCAGCCACAGTTAAAGTCCTTCTGGAATTTCCTCACTACACTCAAGATTTCATCGAACTCTGGCACTTCACCGAAGAACATGTCCGCTTTCATCGCCTTGTAATCCTTACGCCACCCCGCATCCTGTTCTGGCAGAGGAACGATTCGTAGATTCCCCCTACTTAGGGTACTGTAATCCATCCAAGACCAGTTGAAGTAGATTTCTCGGTGCTTTGCTGTACGTGTAAAAATGTATTCTCGGTCAACCGCCCTCTGTGCAACACCCTTGGTGATCAGGCACCATAGATCATAGTAGTGCCTGGCCATCCGTGCTTTTCTCCGCTTGCTATTTGTGGGGCGATAGGTTTCCTCGTGCAACAGCATAGCTTTTTCCCAGAACGTTCTCTCCGAAGCCAATGCTCTAACTGTGAAATGACTAGGACCGAGAATATCCGGGAAAGCATCGAACAGGTACGAATGTACTTCTTCCTCTTCAACAGGCTCGTTGTCCGACCTGGCACCCATCTCGATTTTCACCTCTCGTGGAATGTAGGATTCAGTGTCGTCCATACCCGACGGATACTTGAACAGGAGTGTCTGTCTGTCAGGATCTTCTTCCTCAGAAGCAGGAATCAGATTCCATTTATCTGAGCTGGGGAGAGACGCATCAATCCTTGCCGCAAGCACTGGTGCCAGGTCGTCATGGATTCTTATCTGTGCCGCCTCTTTCATAGCCCTAAGACGCTTTTTCCTCTGATTCTTACTTGGAGTGGACTCAGGGCTATTCTCTCCTCCAAAGCCAAGAAAATCCCTGTCAATCACTATGTCAATATCTTCAGAGAACCTGTTGATCAGATTCCAACACTTCGATAGAGATGTACCACCTTTAAATGTAATACTCCTGCCCCACTCCGGAATTCTGAAAAGCTCCCGGAGAGTCCAGCACACCCAGTAATCCTTCTCGAGTGATATGGCAGGCAAGTTCAAACGCTCCGCTGCTTGCTCGCAGATTAGGCGCCGGCGTTCAACAGATTGCTCAAGATATCCATCCATCAGCTTCGATCCTTTCCGGCAATGGTGTGGAAGATCTTGGTGATCCAGATTGGTGTGTAGCGGATGTCTTTCATGAGTTGTGCCTTGTCCTTGACATTTAACCTCTCTCTGAGAATCGACGTGACACGGTCATCAACATTATTCTGTCCCAGCCATCGGAGCGCCTGGATGACCGTCCCGCTGATTCTGCCGGCCGTTGCCATGTTCCTGGGTGAAGTGTGCTTCAGTAGAATCTGTCTGTTCCCAATATGCAAATTCCGGGTGGGGCCATCTGTCAGAAAGACAATTTTCATAGGGACCTGGTCACTCAGACCTAACAGGTTGGCTGCATAGGCTCCAGAGTACTGCAACCGCATAGCATCTCGTTTCTTCAGGGCGGTCATGATCTGGTCTACTGAGGGTGTCAGAGTACCAAGTTGGGGGTCCGTGCGAGGGTAGTCATACAGTCCCCAAGCAATACGTCTGATAGTGCCATTTTGCTTGTAGCGCTTGATTGCCGTCGCCACGGCGGTTCTGCTTCCCAGATCCTTGAAGTTGGTTGGAGTAAATACCCAACCCCTCCCATGGCCAACAATTCTACTATATACCTTATTGTTAATCGATTGCATCATATATAAACCCCTTTCTATGCCACAATAATAGTATGTTTTTGTGGCATTGTCAAGTGCGATGAGATCATCAGGTTCGGAGTTGCCGCCTTTGCCGGTCTCCTTGATCGTGACGCTGCTGGTTGTGCCGGCGGTTATAGTAACGAACGTGCTAGTAGTGTCGATGCTGCTACAACAAGAAATACCGCTAATGGTGCTAGTACATAGTACACTCTAAAGTTTCGGATATAAGCGTTTGAGCTTAATGCGCGCATCATCTGTTCTGAATTGCCAATCAACTTTTGTTTGCCGATTGTTTCTGTCTGTGTTCCATGCTCTTACCT
>JAIOSX010000009.1 GCA_021107345.1 Candidatus Aegiribacteria sp. | reverse complement strand
AAGGTTGACCCGGAGGCAACACGGAATTATTCTGGAGCCCTGTTTTAGGAGGTTTGATGTTTTCAAACATAATAGGTTTCCTGATGGAACTACGGGATGTTTTCAGCCATCATATCGTATTCGGAGTAGGGATTCTTCTCATGGGCAGCTACTTCATGGGAAGGCTTGCCGAGAAATTGCGGCTTCCGGCCATCACCGGTTTCATACTCGCAGGTCTTCTGCTGGGCCCCTCATGTATTGGACTCGTTCATGGGGACCTTGATGAAACCCTTGCAACGATAACCGAGATCGCCCTGGCCCTTATAGCCCTGGTGATCGGAAGTGAATTTAATCTAAAAAAACTCAAAGCCATCGGCAGATCTGTGGTCATAATTACTCTGTTCCAGCTATTCGGTGCTTTTTTGCTTGTCACAGCAGGTCTTGTTATTGCGGGGATGAAGCTTGAATTCGCAGCAATTCTTGGTGCTATAGCCTCGGCAACGGCACCGGCGGCAACTGTTGCGATAATCAGAGAACTCAAGGCCAGAGGACCATTTGTTGACTACCTCTATGGAGTAGTAGCGCTTGATGATGCTGGGTGTGTACTTCTCTTCGCGACTGTCACTGCCATTGCAGGCAATTTCCTTGGGTCAGCAACCGGCCTTGCTCATTCGGTCTTTCATGCTGTTATTGAGATTTTCTCATCACTTGCACTCGGATCAATAGCAGGATGGCTGCTGCATCTATTAACCCGAAAAAGGAGAAGAGCCAACGAGATCCTGATAGTATCACTCGGAGTCGTACTCATTCTTTCTGCGATTTCCAACAGTTTCCACCTCAGCGCACTTCTTGCAAGTATGGCCGCCGGTGCTGTCCTGGCGAATCTGTCAAGAAAAACCCACAGAATCATGAATACACTCGATTCTATTTCTCCACCACTGTATGCAGCATTCTTTGCGATTGCCGGCACTGAACTGAATATAGCCATCCTGACCTCACCCCATATCCTGCTGATGGGTGGAATTTATGTTCTTGCCAGGGCTGCCGGTAAGGTTTTTGGAGTACATATTGGAGCAACCGCAGCTAGATCGGACCCTCTTATAAAGAAGTATCTCGGTTATGGAATGCTTCCACAGGCCGGCGTTGCTATTGGCCTTGTTCTCTTTCTTGATACAATGCCGTATTTTGCAGTTAATCGAGAGATCACAACCACCCTGATTAACATCGTGCTGTTCTCAGTACTTATTAACGAACTTACCGGACCACCGCTTTCGAGATATGCTGTGGTACACGGCGCCAAACTGGAGTAAATATGGATATTTCCAAATACCTGCCACCGGAATCCTGCACTATTGAGCTTGCAGGAAAAACAAAAGAAGAAGTTATAAGCAGTCTTGCAGGGCTTCTCGCAGCATCTCCGAACGCTGCCGGGACCGACCCTGCAATAATCGAGATGGGTCTTCTGGAAAGAGAAAAGATGGGATCCACGGGTTTCGGCAATGGAATTGCGATTCCCCACTGCAAGATTGCAGGAATGAAGGGATTTGTCCTTGCGCTGGGTGTTTCAACCAAAGGTGTGGACTTCGATGCCATGGACAACAGAAATGTGCACATTTTCTGCGCGATTGTAGGTCCACCTGACGAACCGGAGATGCATCTGAGGCTGCTTGCAGCAGCCAGCAGAGTACTTGGCGGTGGTAAATCCAGATACGAGATGCTAAGCAGTGCAACCTCTTTCGCCCTCAGGGAAGCCTTCCTTTATCATGCTGCTCCGGCAACTGCCATCGATTCGAGCAAGAACAAAACATTTAACAAACTTCTGATGGTTGTCGTTCAGGAGGAGGAAATCTACAATGATATAATTGAGCTCTTTCTAGAGATGGGCCTTCCAGGAGCCATCACTCATGAAGGAAACATGATGGCGCAGATCCTCTCGGGAGTACCTGTATTTGCTGGATTTCTTGATGTACTCGGCAGTTCCCAGCTTGAACCCAGAACCATTCTTGCACTCGTTCCAGGGGATACTCTTGACGAAATCATAACTTCGATCGAGGAGATAACCGGAGATTTGGATAATCACCGGGGAGCCTGCATTATTGTACTTTCACCGGACATGGTGAGAGGGTCGCTGGAAACTGTATAGAGCCGGTTAAAAACCTATAAGGAGCTGAATCATGGCTGATTTGTCGAAGAATATGGATAACCTGTTTGGAAGAATACGGGAGAACAATCTATGGAGACAGAGGAAATGTGTTAACCTAATTCCCTCTGAGAATACTCCCAGCCCTCTTGTTAAAATTTGCGAATTGTGCGATCCGGCCGGCAGGTACGCCGAGCATAAAAGGATGAAGGGCAGGGACGTCTATTTCTATCACGGAACCGATTTCATCAGAAGAATAGAGGAAGAGGCCGTAGAGGCGATAAAGGAGTACTTCCAGTGTTCGGAAGCTGAATTACGAACCATAAGCGGACAGATGGCCAACGCGGTGATATTTGAAGGAGTAACCAAATTCGTAAACAGGTCCACTCCTGACGGCACATTCAGAAAGCTCCATGCCGTCATGAACAACGACCTGAGTAAGGGAGGCCATCTTTCAAGCCAGCCATTCGGAGCACTTTTCAACTTTGTCGAGATCGATCCAGGAACGGGTAAGGAGAATTGCGTCAACTTCCCGGTAATGGAGAGTAATCCCTACAGGATAGACGTTCCGAAGATGCTGGAAACGGTTCGACAGGTCCGTCCGGAGCTTGTTATCTTCGGAAAAAGCATGTTCCTCTACCCCGAACCGGTTAAAGAACTTGCAGATGAAGTCGCTGACTGGGAAGACAGACCGGTTATCATGTACGACATGGCTCATGTACTCGGGATCTACGGAGCATTCCAGGCTCCGCTGGCCGACGGTGCGGATGTTATCACCGGTTCCACTCACAAAACGTTCTTCGGCCCGCAGCGCGGAGTAATTGTCAGCAACATGGCGAAGAAGACTCCCCTTCGCAAACTCTGGCTCGATATCACGAGCAGAGCGTTCCCGGGCAGTACCAGCAACCATCATCTTGCCACCCTTCTGGGGCTTCTTGTTGCCACCACAGAGATGAATGAATTCAAGGATGAATATCAGAATAAAGTTCTGTCAAACGCGAGAGCTTTCGCGAAACATCTTGCAGATAACGGTCTTTCAGTAGAGGGTGATCCTGCTGACGGGTATACACATACTCATCAGGTGGTAATCCGAGTGGTCGAACATGGAGAAGGCTCCGTAATCGCCGACCGCCTTCAGGAAAACAATGTAATTGTTAATTACCAGGCCCTGCCAGATGACAAAACTTTCCTCGCCTCAAGTGGTATCAGAACGGGTGTTTCAGAGATGACAAGGTACGGGATGAATGAGGATGATTTCGGCCAGCTGGCGGAACTCATGGCCAGGATAGTCATCAGGAATGAGAATGTTGCCGATGAAGTGGCCGATTTCCGGAAGAAGTTCACCGTAATGCGCTACACACTGCCGCTTGAAGAAAGCATCAGGCTTGCTTCGGGTGCCCTTGAATCAGCATTCCCGACAGATGACTACGCCAAACTCTTCGCCGATAACCTTAGAAACGCTGGGGGCCGGGCCTGACATCTGAACATTTTGTCTATTTTATAATCTAATTATTGTTCTTATGATGTTGGGCTTAATATCTAAACATTTCTAACGGAGGTATATTTATTTAGTACTTTTCTTTTCAACACTTGAAATACATCCCATTTATGAGTAAACTGTTAATATGAGCAGGCAATTGAGAATCGAATATCCGGGAGCCTTGTATCACATTACTGCACGTGGCAACGATAAAGCTATGATCTTCATAGATGACGATGACATGTACAATTTTCTTGATACTCTTGAGATCTGTACGAAAGCATTCAACTTCATATGTCATGGATACTGTATCATGGGCAATCATTACCACTTACTTATAGAAACTCCTGATGCAAATCTGTCATCAGGAATACACAGATTAAACTCGATTTATGCCCAGTATTTTAATAAGCAACATGATCATGTTGGTCATGTATTTCAGGGAAGATTCAAAGCTGTTTTAGTACAAAGAGACAACTATCTCCTTGAACTGTGCCGATATATTGTTCTCAATCCTGTAAGAGCTGGAATTGTAAATCATCCAGCAGAATACAAATGGAGCAGCTATTGTCATACTGTCGGTAATGCTGAAAAAAGCAATCCATTCCTGACGACAGATTGGATTCTAGCCCAGTTTAATAGTAACTTATCACTTGCACGCAAAAGTTATACAAACTTCGTTATGGATGGCATCAACGCTGATTCACCAATGAAGGATATCAGAACAGGTATTATTCTGGGCAACAAAAGTTTTATGGAAGCACTTACTAACAGAATCAGTGAATACAAAGATGATATAGACATCCCAAGGGAACAGCGATATGCATGCAGAGAAGATCTACCATCACTCTTTAAAGATCTCAGATTCCTTATTAAAGAATCAAGAAATAAATTGATCTTCACAGCATATTCCAAGCATGGATATACTAAGAAGGAACTTGCTGAATTTATTAATCTGCACGTTGCGACAATCGGAAGAATTATCAAAGAAAGACAAACCTTTAAATGTAAAACCCAGTCTTGAGAACAAAATAATAAAACGGACAAAATGTTCAGATGTTAGGTCCGGCCCCCTTAGTACATGTTGTCTTCGATATTCTGTTCCCCGAAATCGGGATCCTCATCCCAGGAGATTATCTTCCAGTGCTCCAGTATCGGGAAATACGGAGGTCGCACCCCTGAAAGCCCCTCATCGTACGCAATATACAGTTCATAACCCATACTCGGTGTTCCCAGTCTCCCAACCTGTGCTTCAAGCACACCTCCGAGCACACTGAAATACACCTTCTCCATGGGGTAGGAAATGCATTCCGCGCGGAGCTCTCCTGATGGAGCAGCCAGATAGGCATTTATACTCAAGCTGCGATTTGTATTAATATTCCAGGGACTGGGCCAGTCCGAACCTCCACTCTGTGATGGGTCAGCGGCAATAATGATATCCCTGAATGAAACTATCCCGAGCGGCCCCCCGTTCGTGGATGTACTTGCTTCGATAATACCCGATATGTAAACGGGGCCGGTCGATATCACAGTAAGTGGAACTGTCAGTCCGCTGCTTGACCTCATATAGACCGGAAGGCCACCGTTATCAATGAAGACAAGATTGTAATCGGAAGACAGCTGTATTACTTCCGTCTGGCAGAGTATTCCCTTCTTGAACAGGATCCTATCCCCATCGAACAGTAATCTCTTCACTCCGTAGATGAGAGTTCCCCCCCCCGCGGCTTCTGATCGTAATCCGTTGAAGTAGTCATGAAGCCTGGCGAAATCGATTTTCGGAGCATCGGTGTTCCAGAATGGGCTGCCTCTCCTGTGGCTTGAATACGGCTGTACCCAGACATTGCTTCCCTCCGGATGAGGAATCTCGGAATAACCGTACTCCGGAAAGTAGAAACCTCCTTCCGTTGTTGTCGAAATTTCCCGTACAAAAGGATCGTTTGCCGTATCAGGTGAAGTGCTCGAAAACACAATTGTTCCGTTACAGTGCACGGGACCGTCTATCACCCTTCCATCCGCGAAAAAACCGACCGGAATCGACTCATCGACCAGGAATGCGTACCGGGAAGGGGAATCGGGAACGAACCTTGCAACAACAGTTTCAATTCCGTCGCCCGATCTGCCGCGGCTTCTGATCTCAACTCCCTGATTAGCAAAGGGTTCGTTTGCAAAATCGTACGGATCTATGACCACAAGAGCCATGGCATCACTTCCCCTGATCGATATCCATCCTTCGTTGTTATCCGGAAGGAAGAAGGGTTCGGTTTCTTCAGGAGGAACTGCATCCAGAGAAAGATGATGTATTGCAAGACTTATACCTGATTCAGCCGCGAACCGGGCACTTATTCTGTCAATTGTCCAGTTCAGTGAATTTACATTTGACACAAAAAGAATGTATACAGCTCCCGCAAGAATTGCAAGAACGAGCATGACAATGAAAACAACGGCGAGAGCCGCACCTCTGCGGCTCCCGTTGCTGTTTCCGTTTCGTGACTGATCTATCGTTTCTGTACTTCCTTTCAACATTTTACTGCTGAGTATCGCCAATGTTATTCTCGTCTATATCCTCTTCCTCTTCCCAGTAGGCTGTGTCCCAGATACCTGTCTGGGGATAGAACGGAGGATGCATGCTCATGAGCCTTGGATCGTAGACGATATCCGACCAGTAGCCATAAGAGGGAGGTCCAGGAACAGTTGTCCAACCCTCCGTGTTTATTATGTAGCCGCCCACGATTCTGAGGTCTATGGCGGGAGATGGCCAGTGGCCAGGTTTATATTCCTGATTCCTGAATTCACCATCCAGAACCATAATCACGCCATCGAACTCCAGGGAAGCAACATTGAATGTACAAATCTTCCATGGGTCATCCCAATCCGGTAGCAATGGTGCTGTTAATTTCCAGCTCGGATCATCTGCTACGACAAAACTACCATTTCTTACGACAATTCCGAGCATAACATCGTTATCCGTATCAAGCAGATCCCTGTTCTGATAGAGAAGTGAACCTGACATGCCCATACTGCCACTGACACCAATTGTCAGCGCTATGCTAAGGCCTGTAGTGAGCGGATCTGTCAGGATGCCCTTCAGATAAACCGTATCGGCTGCAGCGTTATCAACCCATACAACCGGATTTGTCAAGGTGCTGAGATCGTACTGCACAGCAGCGCCCGCGCTGTCCTGCTTTACGATAAGCGTGGAATCCCTCAGTATCATCCGTGTTCCATTGGGCACTGTCGCTGCGTTAAGCATAAGTCCTCCGCTTGAAGCCGCATTGTAGGCGCCCTGCCACGTTACCTCTCCTGACCCGAAAGGTATGGGGTCGACCCCAAAGGCAAGGTAGGGTTCCCCCATGAGCATTTTCTCGTAAGGCTCGAGCCAGAGATTGCCGATCTGGGGTGACGAAGTTGGCGTATATCCCCCTTGAACGTAATAGTATACATTCTCAACTATCGAGATCGAGTAGAACCAGGGATCGCTGCTATCCCTTCCTGGAACAGTGTTTCCAATATTAACGGAGGTGTTCGTATGGAAGGGGCCGTCGAACCTGTAATTGTCTCCATACCAGCCACCTGAACCTCCTCCGCCATCGTTCAGGAAAGTGGCATACTGCGCGAAGTTTCTGGGCAGGATCATCGTTCCGATACAGTAGGAGTGAACCTGATCCTCGGATATCACCTTGGAAAGAACCCTTACTTCGTAGGCGTTTGCCGCGCTTACCTGATCATTTTCATCATGCGGATCTACCCAGGCCTGAACCCATCCCAGCTCTCCGCCAAGATCGATCCAGTCATCAGTAAGGGAGGAATCGGGAAGTAACCTGACAGGTATTCCCCCCTGAGGTACATCCGCTCCCTCCATTATCATGTACACTGCCAGGTTAGCTCCCGCCTCGGCGGTGAACCTGGCCTGTATTCGCTCCTTTGCCCATTGCTGCGACCTGGCATTGGACTCGAAAAGCATGTATACCGCTCCTACAAGGATTGTCAGTACAACTGCCGCGATCATGACCAATACCAGGACGGAGCCTCCTCTTTTATTCTTTTTCATGACACTCCTCCTAAGGGACAAGATTGGCACCGTAAACCTCGATGTTGTCAAGGTTCCATCCGCCACGTTCCAGATTGGGACCACTGATCAGTGAGAACAGTATCCAGTAATAGTCCATGCTGTCGGGTTGAGCCTCGAATACATCGGATACATCAAGGTAGAATTCCCCCGGTGCCTGTTCTTCGTACTCCCAGACTTTCTGATTCTCGCCATCGTAGCGACGGACTTCTGTCCACTCGCTGAGGTTGTAGGGATTGGGCGGAATCGTATCTACGGAGAATCCCAGGTGTACCCAGCCGTCATCCATGGGCGCAAGCCCCACACACCTGTAGAAAACAAGCCTGATGATATCGTAGCTCAAAGTGGGCGTCATACTATACCGCTCGGACATAAGCCATGATGCCTCGTTAGGGTAGTAGTAACCTTCATGGAATGTCAGTGCGTTTCCTGCGTAATGCCTGCCATTATATATCGTTGGCTGGGGATCAGGTTTCGGGTAGAAGAGTGCTGTGACCCCTATCTCCCATGAGCTGTTGATACCTCCGTGTGACCATGGCCCTATATAGGTGACCGTACCCCAGGTCGTCCATGATTTTCCCCAGGCATCAGGATAGAACGGATCGGTTTCGTTGAGATCGAGATAGGACCAGTTGTCCGTCCAGAGTAGTGTGTCATTCTCATGAATATCGTGTATCCAGAAATCGAAATCGTCTCCCCATGAATCGATTCTTTCATCAAGCCCGGTAGAATCCGAGTTAGCCCAGACCGAGAAATTATCACACACAAAACCATCCTGATTGTTAGATGGAATCGGAACCGCGCCGAAAACGAAACGGAACCATACGGTCTCGCCTGCGTAGTCTTCAAGGTTCACTTCAACCGTGTCCCAGTCCATTGCAACGGGGTAGTTGTATCCATCACTTTTTTCTCTGTACGTATTTATCATACCACCAGGATAATCCGGGCCATTCTTTATCTTGTAGTAATCCGGATCAAGAATGGTTTTTTCTTCTATATAGTCCCAGACATCGCCAAGGCTGTCTGTGGATACCTCGATGAACATACCCTGATTCTTGTTCCTGAGCCAGTAAATCTGAGTAAACCTCATGATAGGATCTGAGTAGCCACCATCGGTTGACAACGGAATGTCTACGGCCGGTGTAGTCAGATGACACCAGCT
>JAIOSX010000371.1 GCA_021107345.1 Candidatus Aegiribacteria sp. | reverse complement strand
GTCCCACGTATTCTAAATACCGGTGAAGGGAGACTGCATGAATGCATCAAGCAGTGAGAAGAAAAAAGACTATATCCCTGAGGAAGTTAAGGGAGAAAGGCTTCTTCAGGAAAGCAGTTACGAGAAGGCGGCGGACTTTTTTCAAAAGGCCGCCGAGAATCACCACGCTCAACGAAGCAGGTTATACCGCAGGGCTGCCGTTGCATACTGGAAAGCAGGCGTTTTTGAAAAAGCCGCCAGGACATTCAAGACAGCTATTCAGAGTTGCCGACAGGATGGAGACAGAGCAGACGAAGCAAGAAATATTCTCGGCCTGGGAGCAAGCTTCCACGGGCTTAACAGAATGTCGGAGTCATACAGGGTCATGCACGACGCGCTGAAAGTTGCAGAGGAGATCGGAGATCTGAAAACAGTCGCCGATGTAACAAACTGGCTCGGTATTATCTGTAAGGACCAGGGAGATTTCTCCCATGCCGTGGATCACCATAATAAAGCGCTTGAACTAAACCGGGAATTGGGAAACGAACATGATGAAGCTTCTTCCCTCAACAGCCTTGGTCTGGCGTTCTTCCATTTGGAAAATTATCAGAGGGCCATGGAGTATTTTAACAAAGCCCTGGATATACAGCGCAACAGAGATGATTCGTGGGGTCTTCCTGACACACTGAACAGTATGGGTATGACAATGAGAAGAATGGACAGGCCTGAGGAGGCCCTTAAGTTCTACATCGAAGCCCTGGAAGCAAGAAAGAGGGTCGGAGGACTTGCCCGGACAGCCAATATCCTCAATAACATTGGAAACCTGCATCTATCCATGGGGAATATTGATAACGCGATTAAATTTCATAAAGAAGCTCTTTCAATCCGTGAGGAAATTTCCAGCAGAAGCGGGATGGCATCATCCCTCCTCAACCTTGGTGAAGCGTGGAAAAAGGCTGATAAACTTCATAAATCAGCATCATGTCTTGAGAAGAGTTTGAACTACCAGCAGAACAACAGGCCTGATGAAATGATGATGGATACCATACGGATGCTGGCCGAGGTCAGAAGCAGGCTGGGAGACAGTGAAGAAGCTTACAATCTGAGCGCTCAGGCTCTGGAAACGGCGAGAAACCTTTACCGTGATCAGGTCGAAAAAAGACTTATGGAATCAAGAGAAATACTTGAGACCGAGCACCGTGTCAGAGAGGCAAAACTTCTCAGAAGCAAGAACCGCAAGCTGGAAGATCTCTCAGATATGCTGTCAGCACAGAAGGAGCAGCTTCAGCTTATCCTTGATTATGTCCCGGCGATTATAGTATTCATAAATAATGAGGGAACCGTGATCAGGCTTAACAGGTATGCTGCCGGGCTTGTAGAAAAAGAACCCATTGAACTTGTTGGAAGTGTGGCGGAAGAGTGCTTTGGATCATTGGGAAAAACCCTTGAGAGTTCGACTGACGGAGATGCCGGAGACACATCAGGGCCCATACTGAACAGTGAAGAAACGGTTTCCCTGAAGGATGGAGATCATGTCTTTCTCTGTCACCGTGTTCCCTTTAAAGGTGTAGAGAGTACACTCGATGGAATGGTCGTGTTCGCCATCGATATTACGAAAGAGAAAAGGGCGGAACAGAAGAGAGAAAAGCTTCAGGAATTAGCCGGCAAAGCAAAAAGACTTGAAAGTCTGGGGTATCTTGCAGGGAGTATAGCCCACGATTTCAACAATCTTCTACTGAGCATAATGGGTAATGTTGATCTGGTGATCGGGTGGACAGGCGATGCCCGGATCAGGAGTAACCTGAAAAAAGCCTCCGAGAGCGCAAGGCGTGCCTCATCACTTTGCAACCAGTTGCTGGCCTTTTCGGGAGGAGGCAATTTTATCTCAAAACAACTTGACCTTTCCGAAGAGGTCGGGTTCATTCTCAAATCCCTTACTTTCGATCCGGAAGTGCATTTCAGGTTCAGCACCAGCTTTGCGGAAGGACTGCCACCAATAGACATATCTCCCTCACAGTTGCAACTGGCACTGAAGAACCTGCTGGCCATTCTGGAAGAGATGATAACTGATGGAGAGAAGGTTGACATTGCAACCGGCAGGGTGTTTGCCGATTCTGAGTACATGAAGGAAGCGGTACACAATACCGTTTCGTCAGAAGGTGAATACCTTTTCATGGAGGTGAGCGCCTCTTCAGGAGGATTTTCAAGAGATGAAATCTGCCTGATGTTCGATCCTTTCACTAAAGGGGATGTTCAGAAGACAGATCTGAGAATGCCTGCTATTCATGGTATCCTGAAATCACATGGCGGATTTTTAACCTGCAGACAGAGGAAAAACTCTGCGGAGGTGATAAGACTGCACTTTCCCTGTTCACTGGAGAGTTCATCCGAGGAAAAGTATCCGAAACAGGAATCCGGGAAGATGAATAACGGAGGTTCCATTCTGGTAGTCGATGACGAAATGTCCGTAAGAGAAACAGCAGAATCGATGCTTACTATATTGGGCTACGACGTACTTACCTGTTCGGGAGGAGTCAGTGCGCTTAAGCTGCTGGAACAAAAAGCTGATGATATTGCCTGTATCCTGCTTGACATTACCATGCCGGACATGAGTGGTCATGAGGTGCTAAGAACCATAGAAAGGCTCTATCCGGGTCTGGTTGTAATACTTTCAAGCGGATTTTCTGAGAGAATGATAAGAGAATCCGGCAATAAACCATGGTTTCGCGGATTTCTGAAGAAGCCGTATACAATGGATGAACTGAGAAACACACTGGAAAAGGTGGTACACTGAAATATGCAGACTGATTTGATGTCTTTCAGAATACGCATACTCTTCAACGATCAGGCACGGCAGACCGATCTGGCCATCGGGATCGGTTTCAGCGCCCTCATAGGGGATAACCTCCTCTTTGATACCGGTAACAACGGGATAAGTCTTCTTGCGAACATGGAGATTCTCGGTATCGATCCCATGGGAATAAATGCAGTGGTTATTTCCCACGATCACTGGGATCATACAGGGGGACTTTGTGATCTGCTGGCGATGAAACCTGGAATAACTGTTTACGGAGCCCCTGGATTCGGTGAGGAACTGAAGAGAAAAATCACTCTGAACGACGGAGTATTCATTCCCTGCGCTGAATACAGACAGATAGGACCGGGCATTCTTCTTACCGGAGAGATGCCCGGATATTACAAGGGAGCTTACCTTGCTGAACAGGCTATGGTCCTCGAAACGGAGAACGGGATTTCCATCATCACGGGTTGTGCTCACCCTGGAATAGTGAACATCGTTGACCGGGTTACAGAGCATTTATCTACAGAAAATTTATACTCCATCGTCGGTGGTTTTCATATGAAGCACCATACGAAAGAAGAACTGAAAAGAGTCTTTGATGATCTTGAGGCTCGAGACATTGCCCTGTTCGTGCCTATGCACTGTACCGGTGAAAAGGCAATCCGGGCCTTCGTAAACAGGTTCGGTGAGAAAACCCGAACCCTTAAATCCGGGGATATTCTGGAGATCTAACCCTATCAAATTGTGATGAAACGAACATACCTGAGAACCTGCAGTGCATTCAACAGAAGCTGGACCAGTTGAAATACCGGAATCGGGAGCCAGTTTCTGGTCTGCCTGAATTCCTTACGGGGGATGTACAGTGTCAAATAGATGTATTATTTATACGCGCCAAAACGATATGCATGTGCAATCGCTATTCTATTTTACAAAGACAGGAGAATGTGCCTTGAAGAAGACTTATTTACTGATGATACTGATTTCATGTTTTACCTATGCATCAAATGGAGCATGTTTCGAAATGTCAGCAAGTGTACACCCACTGCATCCCGAGTTCGACAACACCATCACGGTTACAGCAATAAACGAATGGGAAATTTCCTGGACAGGATACGCTTTCGGAATAGATATCTTTGAAGACGGCAGTAATGCAACCGTCATGTTTGTCGATTACATGGCTGATCAGATTCACAGCCTTGATCCGGCAACCGGAGGATCGGCTGGTCCCGGTATTGACCTTGACTCCGATAATCAATTCTGCATGGGAATTGTCTGGAACAATTCAATCAGCTCCCCTGTCTGGTATACAAACGACATCTACGATACCGTCCTCTATTGCACTGATGATAATTTCGTAACATGGAGTACTGTTGCGGATCCCTCAGGTGATACGGGCAGGGGTATGGACTTTGACGGCACTGACCACTGGGTCGCATTGCGCCCGAATGGTATCATACGATTCCAGCCCGGTGGAAGTTCGGAAACACTCTCCACTCCTGAAGTTCCGTCTTCCTCATATATGAACGGCATCACAACATTTCCCTATGAAGGTGATACGAGAATAGCCATAACCTCCTGGGAGGCGGAAAACATATATTTCTACAGCTGGGATGGTTCCATCCTTGTTTTTCTTGGTTCGGCATCC